>JASKLG010000009.1 GCA_030153805.1 Bacillota bacterium
AACTGGCGCCCTCCTCAGCTTTCTAGCCTGCTCACTAGTCTCGCCCTATTAACATTCAACGTACAGAAGAAATTCCCTTTTTTTCCTGTAATAATTTTTGCTTCCCGCAAATTCCAGCCGGGTTAGGGTGCGAACTGCCGCCGGCAGACGTTGAAATACGCCGTTCGAGGAGGAATTTGCGCCGATTCCGCGGAACTACTTAATACTCTGTCCGGCTCAGCAAGCTTCGGGTCAAGATCCGCCTTCTTTCAGGCAAAGATTACACCAGAGAGGAGATTAAGTTTTGAACTTTCTACGCAAAGAGGCGGCCGCCCTCCCGCCCTATCAGCCGTTCCCCAGTGGGGCCAGAATAAAGCTCGATATGAACGAAAACCCATTCCCGCTCCCTGAGCCGGTGCGCCAGGCGGCCATCGAAGTTGCCGCACAGCTCGACTTCGCCCGGTACGGGGACAGCAGTGCCACCGTCCTCCGTGCAACCCTGGCCGCCTATGCCGGAGTCCAGCCCGAGATGGTTTTCTGCGGCAACGGATCCGATGAAATTATCCATGTCCTTCTCACCGCCTTCGGCGGAAACGGCCGGCGCGTAATCATCCCCCGCCCTACCTTTGTCACCTTCCGGCGCGAGGCCATCCTGAGCGGGGCGGAGCTCGTCGAGGTTCCCCTGGCTCCTGCCGAAAGTTCGAATCCTTTTGCCCTAGATATCGACCGGATCATCCATCTCGCTGCGGAAAAACCCAGCATAGTCTTTGTCGTTAACCCTAATAACCCTACGGGCAACCTCATTCCGCCGGAAGACCTGCTCAGAGTCCTTACCGAAACGGAATCTCTCCTCGTGGTGGATGAAGCATATTATGAATATGCCGGTATCACCCTGGCACAAGAAGTGGCCCGGTACCCGCGTCTGGCCGTAATGCGGACGCTTTCCAAAGCCTTCGGGTTGGCCGGCCTCCGCCTGGGATACCTAATTGCCTCGCCGGAAGTGGTAGCGGCTCTGGACAGGGTGCGCCTGCCTTTCAACGTCAATATGTTTACCCAGGGAGTGGCCCGGGCCGCCGTCGAAAACGCCCACCTTTTCCAGCCGCAAGTGGCCGCACTCCTCGCCGAAAGGGACAAGCTCTGGCAAGGGCTTGCCTCGCTGCCGGGTCTCCGCCCCTTCCCGACTCACACCAACTTTATTCTTTTTTCCGTACCCAAACCGCCGGCCGACGTGTGGCATCGCCTCTTCGCCGCCGGTATCCTCATTCTGGACGTCAGCCGCGATCCTCTTCTTAAGAACTGCCTGCGCGTCAGCACCGGCACGGCAGAAGAAAACGCCGTCTTTCTCCAACGCCTTAAAGAGTGCCTGGCATAAAGCCGCGTCTTGCTTAAAGCCCGGAGCCAGTTCCGGGCTTTCTTAGTACTCGCGCGCCAGAGCCTGTAGAGCTTCCACGGCAGTAAGCACCTCTTCTTCCGTATTGAAGTAGCCGAAACTGAACCGCAGGGTGCCGGCCGGGAAAGTACCGATCGTTTTATGGGCTAAAGGAGAGCAGTGCAGGCCGGAGCGTACCATAATCCCGTATTCGGCATCCAAACGCGCCGCCACCTCCCCTAAATCCGCACCGTCCAGGGTTAAAGAAACTGTGGCTACCCGCTCATCCATCTGTTCGGGTCCGTACACCCGCACGCCGGGAATACCTTCGATGCCGGCCAAAAAAAGCCTGGTTAGATTCTGTTCATGTTCCCGGATCTTCTCAAGCCCGGTGGCGGTCACAAACTGAATCCCGGCGCCTAGACCGGCAATGCCTACCGTGTTGGCCGTGCCTGCTTCAAATTTATCCGGTAGGAAGTCAGGCTGTTCTCCCAGATCGGATTTACTGCCCGTTCCCCCCTGTACGAACGGCACCAGGCGTTCAGCAGCCCGCTCGCTGATGACAAAACCTCCCGTCCCGGGCGGGCCGTAGAGCGCCTTATGTCCGGTAAAAGCGAGGAAATCGAGGCCGAGTGCCTGAAAATCGATGTCGAGCACCCCGGCCGTCTGCGCCGTATCGAGGACGAAAAAGGCCTCCGATTCCCGGAGAACGGCCGCGACTTCCGCTACAGGTAGAATCGTTCCCGTCACGTTAGAGGCATGGGTGAGGACGACCAGCTTGGTGTTTTCTCTCAGCGCCCGGCGCACATCTTCGGGATCCAGTCTTCCGGCGCGGTCGCAGGGAACGATAGAAAGTTTAACCCCATAATGTTTTTCCATAAACCTAAGGGGCCTCACCACAGAATTGTGCTCCATGCTGCTTAAAATCACGTGATCCCCCGGAGAAAGAAGTCCCTTGATGGCAAAATTCAAGGCGTAGGTAACATTGGGCGTAAAAATCACCTGTTTTTCCGACGGGGCATTGAACAAAGCCTTGAGCCGCTCCCTGGCCGCGAAGACAATCCGGCCGGCCTCGATGCTGCCGGCGTAGCCACCCCGCCCGGGGTTACACCCTACCTGCTTAAGGTAGTGTTCCATGGCCTTCCAGGTAATTTCAGGTTTGGGATGCGATGTGGCCGCATTGTCAAAATAAGGCACCTACTTTTCCTCCTCTTCGGCTCTTTTTATCAGGTCCTGGGGTCGGTACGAGTTTCAGCCCCAACTCTTTCAAAGCTGCCATCCGGCATGTTACCGCCGGCGGCGAGACATACGGCACTCTGCCTGAATTCGTAACCATACCGTGCAGGACGACTTCAAGGAAAACCTCTAACTGTCTTAGCTCTACCTGGCTTCCCTGCATTTTTCTCAAGATCAGTATCTTAAAGAGACCAAATTATGTCAACGAGTATAATGATTTTTTTAGCAGTTAATTCGGCTGGATTAATAACTTATATTTGTCGCTCCTTCCCAGATTACTCTACAATAAGATAAGGTGGTTGTTATAATCTTCACGAGGAGGCATGCGACCGTGAACGAAAAAAAACTGGTGATCGCTGCAGGAGCAGCCATCGGTCTCTTAAGCGTACTTCTTGTAAAATTCGGTAACCCGCCTAACATGGGGGTTTGTGTGGCTTGCTTCATCCGTGATATTGCTGGTGCCCTTGGGCTCCACCGGGCCGAAACGGTCCAGTATCTCCGCCCGGAAATACCGGGTTTTATTCTCGGGTCTGCCCTTATCGCCCTCGCCACCGGTGAATTCCGTGCCCGAGGCGGCTCCGCGCCCATCCAACGCTTTTTCTTGGGCTTTTTTGTTATGATAGGAGCTCTCGTCTTTCTCGGCTGCCCGCTACGTATGGTGCTCAGGCTGGCCGCAGGGGACTTAAACGCCCTGGTCGCCCTATTCGGTTTTGCCGCCGGTATTTGGGTAGGACTCCTCTACATAAAAAACGGATTTTCCCTGGGTAAAGCACAGCGTCTCGCACCGTCAAACGGTTTCATTCTGCCGGGAGTAGCCATGGCGCTTTTACTTCTACTCTTGGTTAAACCTGCTTTCATCTTTTTCAGTGACAAGGGTCCTGGCGCATCCCACGCCCCTTTTTATCTCTCCCTCTTTGCCGGCCTCGTCATCGGCGCCCTGGCCCAGCGCTCGCGTCTTTGTATGGCCGGAGGCATCCGTGATCTTTTCCTCATTGGTGACCCGCATCTTTTTATAGGTTTTGTCGCCATTTTTGTAGTTGCCCTGGGACTCAATCTAACCGTCGGCCAGTTTAAGCTTGGGTTTTTAGAACAGCCCATCGCCCACAGCGATGCTCTCTGGAACTTCCTCGGCATGTTTCTCGCAGGATACGGGTCGGTACTCTTGGGCGGTTGCCCGCTCCGCCAGTGCATCCTGGCCGGTGAGGGCGATACCGATGCCGCACTAACCTTTCTTGGCATGCTCACAGGCGCCGCCTTTGCCCACAATTTTTCTCTGGCCGCCTCACCCAGCGGGGTCCCCTTAAGCGGGAAAGTAGCGGTGATCATCGGCCTTTTGGTCGTCACCGCCATTGGCTACTTCAACCTACCTCAATATGTCCAGGCCACCAGCCGAAAGGAGCGTTCGACTTATGGCACACAGAGTTGATGCGCGCGGGCTCTCCTGCCCCCAGCCGGTAGTCCTCACAAAAAAAGCGCTGGCCGAACTTCAGGCAGGCCAGCTGGAAGTTGTGGTAGATAATCCGGCCGCCCGGGACAACGTGCTCCGCTTTGCCCGGAGCGCCGGCTGTCAGGTTGAGCTCAGCACGGCAGGCGATGACTACCTTATCCGCATCACCAAGAAGCAGGTGTAAACATGAAGAGTCTCGCCCAACCTTACTTGGTTATTACCTTCCCCAACACCCATGCGGCCCTCAAGTTCGACAGCGCTTTCAAAGAAAAAGGTACGGCCAAGCTGGTACCCGTGCCGAGGGAGATAAGCTCCAGCTGTGGGCTCGCTGCGCGCCTGCCCGATCAGGACGCAGAGAAACTGATCGCCACCCTGACCACTTTGGACGTGGACTACGATGGAATCTATCGTGTGGCACCCGGGGAAAAACCCAAGTGCCTGACACCTTAACTCGGCCCACACTGATCCACTCTACGGAAATAAGTAGGCGCCATTTAGCCTTCGATCCGGCGACCAAATCAAGGTCGCCCTTCTTTTTGCGGCACTGCACGGATGGCTTCTATTCGCCGCAGGGTACTAGGGTGGGTGTAAGAAAACCATTCGATGAAGGGCGGCGGAGAAATGTCGGCTGAGGCACGCCGGGCGAGGTTCACCTGCAGGCGCACGGCAGCCTGCGGGTCGCCGGTAAGTTTTACCGCGTAGGAATCGGCCGCAGTCTCCATGCGCCGTGAGATGACGTTCGTGATGGGACTGCCGAGAAAAGAAGTTAGGAGGAAAAAAAGCACCACCAGAGCCCAAGTCTCGGGCGGGTAAGGGCCGCGACGCGGTAAGTCCAGGGTCAAGCGCAGGAGCAAAAAGAGAAGCAGCCACAAAGCAAAATTGGCAAGGATCCCGTAGATCGTCCCCCGGCGGACATGCCCCAGCTTCCAATGGGCCATCTCGTGCGCCACTACAGCCTCCACTTCATCACTAGAATAGTCCCTAAGAAGCGTGTCGTAAAGCACGATTCGCCTGGTCCTGCCCAGGCCGGCAAAGTAGGCGTTGGCTTTAGTGGTGCGCCGGCTGGCGTCCATCACCAACACTTTGTCCACCGAAAGGTCAGCCCGCTCCGCCAGGCGCTTTACCATGATTACTATCTCCGGATCCCGCACCGGAGTAAAGCGGTTAAAAAGCGGCGCCACCAAAACCGGCCAGAGATAGTTGGCCACCACCAACCAAACGGCCAAAAAGGTTCCGGCGTAAAGCCACCAGGTTTGCGGCCAGCGTCCCGTCGCCCAGAAGAAAAGCAACACTCCGGCCCCACTGAGCACCAGATCCAACGCCGCTCCCTTAAGGTAGTCGGCCCACCAGCCGGCCAGGCTCTCGGTGGAAAATCCCCACTGGTGTTCCAGGAAGTAGCTACTATAAAGGCTAAAGGGCAAGTTTACCGCCCGGAGCAGCAACCAAAGAGCCAAGAAGAAAAGAAACCCGGCCGCCAACGGCCGTCCCTTCCCCAGCCTGGTTGCCACCTGTGCGAGGCGCCCACCCGCCGGCCCGAGGACCAGCCAGGCAACGACGCCGACTTCGACGGCAAAGCTGGCCAAGAAGATGAGCCGTTTGGCCTGAGCGTACCTGCGCCCTGCCGCAATTTCGGCAGCACTAAAGTATTGCTGCGCCGCCGGGTCCACAGGCCCCGGAAAGAGCGTGAAATACAGGTAAAGTAGGGCAAACAGGCCCGCCAACAAGAGAAGCCCCCACCACACTATTCGCCCGCGCACACCCATCCCGGCTTAGGGATTCGGCCGCCTTTGTCTTCAGCCGAGTTTCCCCGTGACCAGGCTTCGCCTCCTTTCCAGGTACCTTTTTGGTTCCCAAGAGGCTGACGATATCAAGCCTTCCAGACCTCAGTGCAGACCGGTCCCTGCCCGGCGCCGGTAGTAGTCCACAAGATGGCGGCGCATAACCGCCAGGTTCTGGAAAATGCGCACGCCGAAGGCAAACAGAGCGGCATAATAAATCTCTACGCCCAACCGATCCCCCAGGTAAGTGAGGCCGGCGGCAAGGAGGGCATTGCTGAAAAAGCCCGTAACGAAGAGCACGGGGTCGAACTGTTCCTCAATGCTGCCGCGCAAACCGCCAAAGACCGAATCCAGCGCCGCCAGAATGGCCACCGCCACGTAGCGCGTGTACGCGGCCGGGAAGGTAAAAGGAAAAATAAAGCCGATGGCTATACCGACCAATAGACCCAGCAAGGGCAGCCACATCACGGCTGTGCCTCCTTTTCTACCGGACGGGCAAACCGGAATTTTTCACCGCCGACGTACGCCGGCAGGATCAGTTTGTCTTTCTTTTCGATTTGTACCTGGATGCCCCAGAACTGGACCGTTTCTAAGATTCCGCCCCGCATCTTAATGGCCGTTTCTAAACCGTCCGGGTCGCCGATAGCTTCCACCACATAAGGAGGCGCAATTCGCGTGTTGTTTACGGAAATAGTCGGGCCGGCGCAGCGGATTTCACTCAGGGCCACGATACGCTGGCCGTTGACCGTAATGGCCTCTGCACCTGCCGCCTTCAGCTCGTTGACGAGCTTGAGCAGGTCCTCGTCGTGAATAAGGAACAGGTTAGGGTCCTGTCCGGGCTGGGCAACCCGGGTACTGTCGTTCAGGGTCACCACCAGGCCCGGGCCCTCTACCGGCGTGAGGCCGGCAATGAGCCGTGCCTTTTTAAGTTCTTCCTGCATACCCGCCGTAACGCTTTTTTCTTGTCGCATCACCTCATCTAATTGGGCGGTAAGCTTATTGACCTGGGCACGCAGGGCGTCCCGCTCAGACTCGGCCTGCTTGAGCAGGTTCGCCATCTCTTCGAGCCGCTTGGTTGGCAGGTCGTTTCTTAGGCTGGCCTGCGTGCGGATCTGGGCAGTTAAGATTACCCCGAGAAGAACACAAATGAGAGTAATCCAAATTTGCGAGATGCGCTTCATGGTCTTCACCCCCGTTCAGCATCCCATTATAGCACAGGCAGCGTTCCAAGGTACGTTAAGCCAAGAACCAATCTCTACCGTTTTAGCCGGACGACGGCTTCGTTGCCGCTACGCACATCGATAGTGGCCGCTACCTGTCCCCGGGCCTTCAGCTCGGCCAAAGTACCGTTAAGAAGTGCTAGTTTCCTGTCAATGTCCACAGGCCGACCCAGGAGTATCTGCTGACCGTTTAAGGTATAAAGGGTGAATTCACCGGCGTCATCGCGGTGGATCTCGGCCATCTGAGCCAGAAATTCGTCTTTCAAGCCCTGCAGACAACGGCTGATGTCCTGCACTACCTCTCCCGGCAGGCGCTGACCCAGACGTACCTCATCTTCAATGCTAAAGCCCGTTACCAGAGGAAGGGCTTGTCCGCTGAGATCGGGCCGGACGGCCAGAATCACGCCGTCACCGGCCACCTCTAAAAAAGAAGTGCGGTAGGGCAGAAGAAATAACGGGCGGCGCTCCTCCACCTTGAGCACCACCTGCCCGGGCAGGTGTCGGATGAGTTGAATACTCTTGATCCAAGGGTGGCCGGCCACCGCTCGGGCCACCTCATCGGCCCGTAAGCTGAATATATTGACTCCCGCCTTAACACCGGTCAACGCCTGGATCTCTTCGCTTTTTACCTGCCGGATTCCAACAACCTCGATGCTTCTTACAGTAAAGTAAGGGGAGCGCATGAGTCCTGCAGCAGCCCCCATGAGAACCATGAAGATCAAAATAAGAATTTGAAACGCCCGCCGCGAAAGCATCTTTCACCGTACCTCTTGAATCCGCTCTATCTGAGCACCGAGCTTCTTAAGCTTCTTTTCGAGATCCTCATAACCCCGGTCGATGTGGTGCACGTGCTCTACCAGAGTCTGCCCGTCGGCCACCAGTCCGGCCAAAACCAGCGCCACACCCGCCCTGAGGTCCGAGGCTTCAACGCAGGCACCGCTTAACCGTTCCACGCCGCGGATGACGGCCGCCCGCCCTTCGATTTTAATCTGGGCACCCATGCGCCTGAGTTCGTCGACGTGCTTGAACCGGTTGATGAAAATGTTCTCAATAACTACGCTGGTACCTTCAGCAATGCTCAACATGGCCATAGTTTGGGGCTGCATGTCGGTAGGATAACCCGGGTAGGGCAGAGTCTTAACGTCCACCGCCTTAAGCCGACGGCCCGTTACGTGGATGCCTTCCCCGCTCGTTTCCACTTCCGCCCCTGCCTCGCGCAGCTTGGCGGCGACAGGCTCAGTATGTTCGGCGATCACGTTTTCCAGGTAAACATCGCCCTGGGTCATAGCCGCGGCCACCATGAAGGTACCGGCTTCGATGCGGTCTGGAATAACGGAATGATTGGTAGGATATAGGTCGGTGACGCCTTCAATTTTTATGGTATCCGTGCCGGCACCCCTGATCTTAGCGCCCATCTTATTTAGGAAATTCTGTAAATCGACAACCTCCGGCTCCTTGGCCGCGTTGCGAATAAAGGTTATTCCGCGGGCACGCACGGCGGCCATCATGATGTTCTCGGTGGCCCCCACGCTGGGAAAATCCAGGTGCACGTCGCTACCGCGCAGCTCTTTGGCCTCGGCCAGCACGTACCCGTGCTTTTCGGTGATTTTTGCCCCCAGAGCCGCCAGGCCTTTAAGGTGCAGGTCAATAGGACGCGGCCCGATGGCGCAGCCCCCGGGGTAGGAAACCTTCACCCTGCCCAAGCGTCCGAGAAGGGCACCCATGATGAAGATGGAAGAGCGCATCTCACGCATGAGGTTTTCCGGAACCTCGCAGGACGCCACGTTCCACGCATCGATCTGGCAGTACCCCTTACCCCGTTCAACTTGAGCGCCCATAAGCTTGAGAATCTCGCACATAACTCGAACATCTCGTAAATCCGGTACCTCATGGATTTGGCAGCTACCGGGGCAAAGGAGACTCGCGGCCATGATCGGAAGGGTGGCGTTCTTTGCCCCGGCGATGCGGACCGTGCCTTTAAGCGGCGTCCCGCCCGTGATAATGAATCTGTCCATACGGGAAACACCCCCCGTTTCTCCTCTCCCTCTAAAGCAGTTATCAGGCCTGAGCGACGCTTTTTTCTTGCCGGCCGAGAGCCGCCACCAATTCCACACCGACAGTCCACACGTTGCCGGCGCCAACCGTGAGCACCAAGTCGCCCGGGCGGAGCCGCCCGAGAAGATAGGGGACAACATCTTTCAGATCGGGGATATATACCGGGCAAGGTCCATCTTGTGCCGCCACCGCGTCGACGATGAGCTTGGAAGTTACGCCTGCGATGGGAGCTTCTCCCGCTGGATAGATATCGGTGATAATAAGTTCATCAGCCTGGCCGAAGGCCGTGCCGAATTCCCGGTGCAGGAATTTGGTACGCGTGTAACGATGGGGTTGGAAGACGCAGATAATGCGATCAAAATGGCCCAATTTAGCCGCGCTTAAGGTAGCCTTAATCTCCGTGGGGTGATGGCCGTAATCGTCCACCACATAGATACCGCCCACCTCACCAACCAGCTCGAAGCGCCGGTGTACACCGTGGAAGTCGGCCAGGGCAGACCGGACCACACTGAGATCTATTCCTACCTCCCGGGCCACCGCCACTGTAGCCAGAGCGTTAAGGATGTTGTGTTTTCCCGGGACACTAAGGACTAGAGTGCCGAGGCACACGCTGCGTTCCCAAACCTCAAAGCTACTCCTCAGAGCATGGTGGCTGATGTTACGTGCCTCATAGTCAGCCGCGCTTTCTAAACCATACGTTACCACGCGCCTTTGGCAGGTAGCGGCGATACGGGCGGCATTGGCATTATCAGCACAGAGGACCGCCAGCCCGTCCTCCGGTACTTGGTTCACAAAGGTAGAAAATGCCTCGACAATCTTCTCCGGGGTACCGTAGTAATCCAGGTGATCATCTTCCACGTTGGTGACCACGGCGATATGCGGTCTGAGTTTTAGAAAGCTGCCGTCGCTTTCATCGGCCTCGGCCACCAGGTATTCGCCGCCGCCCAGCTTAGCATTCCCGCCGATATCGTTCAGCTCCCCTCCAATAAGCACCGTAGGATCTAATCCTCCCCGCTCCAGCGCAAGAGAAATCATCGACGTGGTAGTGGTTTTGCCGTGTGCTCCGGCTACGGCTATACCCTTGCGCCCTTCCATGAGCCGGGCGAGCATCTCACCGCGCTGGATGACGGGAATGCCCGCTTTCCGGGCCGCCACAAGTTCCACGTTGTTTGCCGGAATTGCCGAGGAAACCACCACCAAATCCGGATGGCCGAGATTGGTCACCCTGTGACCGATGTGGATTGTAGCTCCCATCTCCGCTAGCCGCGCGGTCGTCTCAGAGCGCTTAAGGTCGGAACCGGTTATGATGTTTCCTGCTTCTAGTAGTACTTTGGCCATAGCACTCATACCGGCACCGCCGATGCCGATAAAGTGAATAGTGCGTTTGGTCGTCAACACGCAGGTTCTCTCCTTCCAAGCTCTGTCTTTATCCGCGCGGTAGGGTAACTTGTGGGTGGCGCCTTGCATTGTACTCTATGCATCAGGCGGCCGAGGTGTTACTGGCAGCCGGCCAGGCGCTTAATTTCCGCAGCAATAATGTGGGCTGCATCGCGCCTTCCCAAGGCCCGAGCACGTTCGGCCATGAGGGCGCGTTCCTCCGGGCGGGCCAAAAGGTCCTGCACGGTCTGCGCCAGCCGCCTACCGCTCAGATCCTTTTCCCGGATCATTATCGCTGCGCCCCGGTCCACTAAAAGCCGCGCATTGTACTCCTGGTGATTGGCGGTAACATAAGGAGAAGGCACCAGAATGGCAGGGATACCTCGGGCCGTGATCTCCGCAATGGTAGTGGCTCCGGCCCTGGTTACTACCAGATCGGCCGCCGCCAAAGCATCTTCCATATTATATAAATAAGGCCTCAGTAACATTTTCCCCTTCCCCGGGGCAGGTATACCCGCCCGGCGCACTTTCTCCTCAATTGTAGCAAAATCAGCGCTCCCTGTCACCACAAGCAGCATATTCCCAGGTTGGGCAAGAAGTGCCGGTGCGGCCGCCACAGCCGCCTCGGTAAGCGGCCGGGCTCCGCGACTGCCGCCGAAAACCACCACCAGCTGGACGCCGGGGTCGATATCCAAATTTTTCCGCCCCTCCTCGCGCCCGCGCCGCCATACCGCCTCGCGCACCGGGTTACCGCTGACCAAGACTTTGCGTTTGGGGAAAAAACGGGCAGAATCCTCGTACGAGACGGCCACCCGCCGGGCAAACCGGCTGAGAGAGCGGTTGGCCAGGCCCGGGAGGGCGTTTTGCTCATGAAGCAATACAGGAATACGGCAGAGGGCGGCGGCCAAGACCACAGGCACCATAACATAGCCACCTGTACCCACTACCACCTCCGGCCGGAAGCGGCGGATGATCCTAAGTGCTTGGACAAAACCGTGCAAGTTTTGAAATAGCGTGCTCAAATTGGCCGGCGTGAGGCGCCGCTTCAGTCCGGCCGAGCTGATGGTTTCCAGCTCAAAGCCTGCCTTGGGCACCAATTCGCTTTCTAAGCCGCGTTCGGTGCCGACAAAAAGCAGTTTTGCGTTCTGATCTTCGCGGCTTAAGAGCTGAGCCACCGCCAGGGCCGGGTAAACGTGCCCGCCGGTACCACCGCCCGTAAAAAGAACGCGCATTCCTATCTCCTCCCTGTATTACACCCGCTGGCCCTGGCTGGAGATGTTGAGTAGAATCCCGATTCCTCCCAAAGAGAACACGAGCGAGGAGCCGCCGTAACTGATAAAAGGCAAAGGGATTCCGGTAATAGGAAGAGAGCCTGTAACCACGCCGATGTTCACTAAAGCCTGCAAAGTTACCATGCCAATGATGCCGATGGCGAGAAGTGACCCAAAGCGGTCCGGCGCCAGCATGGCCGCACGGCAACCCCGCCAGACAAGGAGAAAGAAGAGAACTAGCACAGACAAGGTACCAAGAAACCCGAGTTCTTCGCCGAGGATGGCAAAGATGAAGTCCGTATGTCGTTCCGGCAGGTAGAGATACTTCTGGTGGCTTTGGCCGAGGCCAACGCCGAAAAGCCCACCGGATCCGATGGCATAAAGGGACTGAATGATGTGGTACCCGGCACCAAGCGGATCAGCGCTCGGATTTAAGAAGGCTAGAAAACGGTTGCGGCGGTATGTTTCGCCCATGATGGCCCACCAAATTACGGGCACCGACAACGCCGCCAAACCTGCCAAATGCCTCCCGTCGGCACCGGCTGCAAAGAGCATTATCCCCGCCGTTCCGGCCAGGGCTACGGCGGTACCCAAGTCCGGCTGTTTGAGAATCATGAGGAACAGGGCAGCGAGAAGTACGAGGGGTGGGAATAGGCCGCGCCAGAAATCCCGGATCTTCTCTCCCCGGTCGGCCAGAAACCCTGCCAGAAATAAAACTGTGCAAAGCTTGGCCACTTCCGACGGCTGGACGTTTACCGGGCCCACCCGTAACCAACGCTGCGCCCCGCCGCCCTCCCGGCCTATTCCTTCAACCAGCACAATTCCCAGCAGAACCACAGCCACAATAAGGGCCGGAACCCCCCAGCGCTTTAGCCGGTGATAGTCGACCTGCATGAGAAAACTCATTCCCACCAAACCAAGGAACGACCACAACGCCTGGCGCTTTAAATAGTACAGGCCGTCGTTGAATTCGGCCGCAGCCGCGACGCTGCTGGAACTAAAAACCATAACAATTCCCAGCCCCAGGAGGGTAATCGTAGCAAAAAAGATGAGAAAATCGGGCCGTCCTTTGTTTCTCACGCCGATTCCCTCCCCAGTTCGGCTACTGCCGCTTTGAAGGCGCGCCCGCGCTCTTCATAGTTGGCAAACATATCAAAACTCGCACAGGCAGGAGAAAGAAGCACTGTATCCCCAGGCCGGGCCAGGGTACGGGCCAGCCGCACGGCCGCGTTCAGGGACTCGACCTCGTGTACGGCCGTAAATCCCCCCGCCCGAAGCGCCTGGCGAAACTTCGGGACGGCCTCTCCCAAAAGCACCACCGCCCGGCAGCGGGCCTTAATCACCTCCACCAGACCGGCAAGATCAGTGCCCTTGTCGCGCCCGCCGGCGATAAGAACGATAGGTGGCGGAAAGGCCTCTAGGGCCTTGATGGCTGCGTCCGGATTGGTCCCTTTGGAGTCGTTTACGTAACGCACACCTTCGATGGTGGCCACATACTCACAGCGGTGTTCTACACCGGTAAAGGACTTGAGGACGTGGGTAATGGTTGTAATCTCGGCGCCGGCAGCACACGCGAGGAGAGCCGTGGCCAGGGCATTTTCCAGGTTGTGCACCCCGGGAATTCCCAGCTCTTCTACCCGGCAGAGGATTTCCCGTTTTCCCTGCCAGCCCAAAACAAGCCGCCCCTCCTCTACCCACGCCCCTTCGCTTAGGGGCTGCCGGCGGCTGAAGAAGAGCACCCTGCTTTTCGCAAGATCGGCCAGGGAACGGGTGGGGCCGTCGTCGGCGTTTAGTACCAGGAAGTCCTCCGGACCCTGGTTGGCGAACACCCGGGCCTTAGCCGCACGGTAGGCGGCGAAGCTGCCGTGCCGGTCAAGATGATCTTCGCTCAGGTTGAGGACGGCGCTGATGCGGGGGTGGAAGCGCTCGGTGCGGACCAGTTGGAAGCTGGAAACCTCAGCCACCACCCAGGTGCCGGGTGCGAGGTCGGCAACAGCCCGGCTAAGGGGGACGCCGATATTTCCGGCGACCACACTTGGTAGGCCGGCCTCCCTGAGCGCCCGGCCCACCCAGCTGGTAGTAGTAGTTTTTCCGTTAGACCCGGTAATAGCGACATACGGTCCCCGGTAAAGGCGCCCGGCAAGCTCCAGCTCACCGATGACTGGTATGTGTCGCCGGTCGGCTTCGGCTAGAAGGGGTATGGTGTCCGGTACGCCGGGGCTTACGACGATAAAGTCGATTCCGTTGAGCAGCGAAAGCGGGTGCTCCCCGAGAACCAGTTCGACCCCCAGGTCGCTGAGCGTCTGAACCTCAGGCACGAAGGCAATTTCCGAACGGGCGTCGGTAGCCACCACCTGCGCTCCGTGCCGGGCCAGAACCTCCGCGGCGGCGGTGCCGCTCCGGGCAAGTCCCACCACCAGAACGCGTTTACCTCTATATTCCTCCACAAGCACACCCCCTTTGCAGCTTAAGGCCGTGTTCAAGCCCCCATATACCACAGCGCCAAACCGAAGGAGGCAAAAGCCGCCCCGGCCAGCCAAAAACGCCGAACTACTACCGGTTCCGGCCAACCTCCCAGTTCAAAGTGATGATGCAGTGGGCTCATGCGGAAGATGCGCCTCCCTGTGAGACGAAAGTAAACCACCTGCATAATCACAGAAAGCGTCTCCAGCACATACACGCCCCCAATTACGGCCAGCCAGATCTCCGTTTTTGTAAGCACAGAGGTGGCCGCCAGCCCCGCCCCTAGGGCCAGAGAACCGGTGTCTCCCATGAAGATTTGGGCCGGGTAAGAATTAAACCAGAGAAATCCAAAGCAGGCGCCTGCAAAGGCCGCCGTAAAGACGGCCAACCCTGGACTCTGCTCCAGGGCGATGAAAGTGTAGGCCAGGAAGGCAATATTGGCGGTACCGGCGGCCAGGCCGTCTAAGCCGTCGGTAAGGTTGACCGCGTTGGCGGCACCTACCACCACAAAGATGACGAAAGGAATGTACCAAAAGCCGAGGTGCCATGTTCCTATAAACGGAAGGCGCACCGCATCACCGAGGGCTGGATTGAAGTAGACCCATGCACCTAGAAGGCCGGCCAGGATTACCTGAGCCGCCAACTTCTCCCTAGCCTTAAGGCCCAAAGACCTGCGGCGCACAGCCTTGCGCGCGTCATCTTCCAGCCCGATGAAGGCATACCCCAAAGTAAGGCCTAAGGCCATTAGCGTACCCGGCGCGCCGCGGGTAAAGAGGAGGGCGGAAGCGGCAGTGGCCCCAACCAATACCAAGCCTCCCATGGTAGGTGTGCCCGCTTTTACCTGGTGCCGCGCCGGCCCTTGACTGCGGATGGTCTGGCCGTACTTTAGGCGTCGGAGGTAGCTGATAAGAGGTGGAGTCAAAGTCAGAGTGAGAGCCAGGCTTAAGACCGCAGCTCCAAGGATACGGCTCAACATTACTGTTCCTCCAAAATTTTTCCTGTTAAGGCCGCCACTACTTCTTCAAAGTGCATGCCGCGCGAAGCTTTAACCAGCACCACGTCTCCCGGCCGGACGGCCTGTCGCGCCGCCTCGGCCGCCGCCCGAGCATCCTGGCAGATCAACACCTGTGCGGCGGGAAGTCCCTCAGTCCGCGCAGCTTCTGCCAGGTGAACTGAAAGCGGCCCGGCAGTAATCAGGCAGTCCACACCCACTTCAGCCGCCAGGCGGCCGATTTCCCGGTGTGCATCCAAGCCGTACTCGCCCAGCTCCAGCATGTCACCCAGAATGGCCACCTTGCGCCGGTGGCCGGCCACGTCCTTGAGCGTCTCCAGTGCACCGCGCATGGAGGTTGGATTGGCATTGTACGAGTCGTCGATGATGAGAACACCGTCCGGCCGGCGGGTGAGGTTTAGCCGCATGGCCGAAGGGCGAAACGCCTCAAGACCGGAACACATTTCCTCCAAACTCAGGCCGAAGTAGTGACCCACGGCTATGGCGGCCAGTGCGTTGAGTGCCGTGAAACGGCCCGGCAGAGGAACAAAAACCTCACCCGTACCGCAGGGTCCGCTTACCTTAAACCGCACACCTTCCGTTCCCACAGGCTCGACTCCCTCTGCCCGGAAATCCGTGCCCTCCCCCAGCCCGAAGTACACCGCCCGAGCGCGACTTTTAGCTGCCTGGCTGCGGACCCAGGTGTCGTCTCCGTTGAGCACGGCCAGCCCGTCCGGTGGCAGAGCCTCCAGGAGTTCACCCTTAGCCCGGGCAATATTTTCCTGTGATCCAAGAATTTCGATGTGGGCATGTCCGATGTTGGTGATAACCCCCACCTCTGGCCGGGCCGCCTGAGCCAGGCGGGCGATTTGGCCCAGGCCGCGCATGGCAAGTTCAACCACCGCCACATCATGGTGCCCTTCCAAGTTAAAAAGTGTGAGGGGCAGCCCGATTTCCGTGTTGAGGTTCCCTTCATTTTTCAACGTAGAGTAGCGGGTACCGAGAACAGCCGCCGTCAAATCTTTCGTCGTGGTTTTACCGGTACTCCCGGTAATGGCCACCGTACGCACGGCAAACGAATTCCGGTACCACGCGCCCAGTGCAAGAAGGGCGGATGCGGTATCGGCAACACGGATCAGGGCCTTCCCTTCCGGCACACTTCCCGGCATCTCTTGCTCTATAAGGGCTGCAACTGCACCTGCGGCCAGGGCGGCAGGCAGAAAAGCATGCCCGTCCACCCGCTCTCCCCGGATGGCCACAAATAAGTCGCCCGGGTGCACTCGGCGCGAGTCATGAGATACGCCAGTTATGGTCGCCTCCGGGTTGCCCTTAAGATATCCGTTTGTAATCTGGGCCACCTCGGCTGCCGTCATTGGCCGCATTTTCCCGTCATCTCCCTCAAGAACTCACGCGCCACCTGCCGGTCGTCGAAAGGCAAGGTACGGTCGCCAATGATCTGGTATGTTTCGTGCCCTTTACCGGCAATGAGAACCACGTCATCCGCCCGGGCCTCTGCCAGAGCCTCCCTGATGGCTTCCCGCCTGTCCGGAATAAGAATGTACTTCCCAGAAGAGCCTTCCTCCGCGCGCGCCCCGGCCTCAATATCCTGCATAATAGCCAGGGGATCTTCGCTCCTTGGATTATCGGAGGTTATAAACACCCGGTCGGCATATCTTACCGCCAGATGCCCCATGATCGGCCGCTTCGTACGGTCGCGATCTCCCCCACAACCAAAAACGAGGATTATGCGCCCGCGGGCAAATTCTTTCGCCGTCCTTAGGATATTCTCCAAGCCGTCCGGTGTGTGAGCATAGTCGACAATAACGGCGAAATCCTGGCCCTCCTGGATCAGTTCAAACCGTCCCGGCACACCCGGAAGCCCTTCCAGGGCCGCTTTAATAGTGGCGAGCGAAATACCCTCCGCAAGCCCTACCCCGCAGGCCGCCAGCGCGTTGTATACGCTGAAAAGGCCGGTAAACCGGAGCCTGACCCGTTCCGTGCCGATGGGCGTGCGCAACGTAAAAGCTACCCCCTGCGCCTTAATGTCCACATCTTCCGCCCTGATATCGGCCTCTTCCCGAACGCCGTAGGTGAGAATGCGCTGGGAGGTGGCGCGGCGCATGGCCTCGCCACTCGGATCGTCGGCATTGATCACGGCCGTGCGGGAGCCGGCTTTTGCACCAAGACGATCGAGCTGTTCAAACAGGCGGGCCTTGGCCCGGCGGTAGTTGTCGAGTGTCTGGTGGAAATCTAAATGGTCCTGGGTAAGGTTGGTGAAAACGGCTATGTCGAACTCGATGTTCTTTACCCGCCCGAGCTCAAGGGCATGAGAAGAAACCTCCATAACGGCATGCGTCACGCCCACTTTGGTCATACGGTAAAAAAGCTCTTCCACATCCAGCGACTCCGGCGTAGTCCTTTCCACCGGCAGCACCTCGTCGCCCACGTGGTTTTCCACCGTTCCGATGAGTCCAGTCTTATGTCCGGCCGCCCGAAAGATGGCCTCGCTCATGAAGGTGGTGGTGGTCTTCCCGTTCGTGCCTGTGACACCAACCACGCGCAGCCGGCGCGAAGGGTAACCAAAAAATGCCGCCGCCAAATCGGGCAGGGCCTGCCGGCTGTCCGGAACCACTACCTTGACGATGCCCGGCGGCACGCTCACCTCCGGACGGTCCACCACTACGGCCCGCGCTCCTCTGGCCAGGGCCTCGGGCAAATAAAGGTGGCCGTCCTGCCGGAAACCGCGTATGGCCACAAACAAGCCCCCCGGCTCTACCCGGCGGGAATCGTAGGCAATTTGGTTTACCGTAACATCGGCGGCCGGTTCCAGCCCTTCTAAGGTCAGAACCGGAGTTGCGGCAATTAGTTCACGCAGTTTCTTTTCCATCGCCTTAGCCTCCCTACCGTTCTCCGCCCTTAGTATTTCTTTTTTTCTGGTACTTGATCCAGTCGTTTCCTTCGCGTTGGTAAGCCAATCCAACTTCGGCCGTGCCGGCCAGGTTAGAGATTTCGGTAGTGAGGGTCCTTTTCCTGCTGCTGAAACCCCTTTCCTGGTTAACTTTTAGTAAACAATTTTACGGCGTAACCGGAGGTTCGGTACCCTCCGCCTGCTCCTCTGTCGCCGGTGGCCGAAACTCGACAACCACTAGAGACCCGGCCGGTACGCGAGTACGCGGCGCCGGGTCCTGGCTCACAGCCAGCCCCGTCCCTACCGGCTTCAACGTAAGACCGATCTCGGCCAAAGTTTGAGCCGCTTGACGCATTGTCTGCCCTTTTAAATTGGGAACGGTTACCATGCCGGGCGACGGGTTGGCTTCGCCCTGAACCAGGATGATGCGCGTACCCGGCGCTACCATCGTACCGGGCGGCGGTGTCTGGTCGATAATCACACCGCCCTCTCCCTCCAGCTTGTACGGAAGGCCTCGCTCCTCAAGCACCTTCTTCGCCACCTCCGGCGGGAGGTTCACCACCCCCGGCACCTCTACGGCCCGTTCGGTTTCTTCTTTTTCTTCCGGCAAAGCGGCAGGCGGGATGCCTAAATAACGCAGGCTATCCTCCATAACCCGCTTGAAAACCGGCGCCGCTACCACGCCGCCGTAATAGGCGCCCTTTGGTTCATCCACCACCACCAGGACGGCCAAGCGCGGGTCATCCACCGGCCCAAAGCCGATAAAAGATGCTACATGCTTATCCGAGACGTAGCGCCCGTCGACGATCTTCTGCGCCGTTCCTGTTTTCCCGGCCAGGCGGTAGCCGGGAATCTGCGCCTGACGGCCCGTCCCGTCCTCCACAACGCCTTCCAACAGGCGCGCCACCAGGTCGGCCGTACCCGGCGATACCACCTGGCGGACCTCTACCGGACTGAACGCTTTAACTACGTTTCCAGACTCATCCCGGATCTCGCGCACGATCTGCGGTTTCAGCAGAACCCCGTGGTTGGCAATGGCTCCGACCATAGTAATCATTTGCAGTGGCGTCACGGCAATACCCTGGCCGAAAGCAATGTTGGCCTGTTCTACCGGCCCTACCCGGTCGAGCGGGAGGAGAATGCCCTGTGCTTCGCCCGGCAGGTCAGAGCCGGGTACCGATCCAAAACCGAAGGCAGTTATGTAGCGGTACAGCCGGTCTTTGTTCATCCTGAGCCCTATTGTCATAAAGCCGACATTACAGGAATTCTTGACCACCTCAGCAAAGGTTTGGCTGCCGTGTGCGGTCACACAACCTATATAATGGTCGGCTACCTGCATGCCCCCGCGGCAGTAAAATCCGTCGCCCTCTTTTACCACGCCCTCCTCAATGGCCGCGGCCGCAGTAACGATTTTGAACGTGGATCCCGGTTCGTAATTGTACCAGACAGCCAGGTTCCGCCGGTTTATCTCCGGCACAGCCAGGGGCTTATTGGGATCGAAGGTGGGGCGGTTGGCCAAAGCCAGGATCTCCCCCGTGCGGGGGTTAGTGACAATGATGGTAGCGCCCTTTGCTTGCGTCTCCTGCATCACCCGGTCCAGTTCGCGTTCGGCAATGTGCTGGATAACCTCATCAAGGGTAAGAACGAGGTTGTCGCCATTCTTAGAAGGCACGTACTGCTTCTTTCCCCCTGGGATCTCCCGGCCGTAGGCATCTGTCTCGCCGCGGAAGCGGCCCGGGGTACCGCGAAGTTCCTTGTCGTAAACCAGCTCCAACCCTTCCAAACCTTGGTTGTCGATGCCGGCAAAGCCCAGGACGTGAGCGGCCAGAGTGCCGTTGGGGTAAAAGCGTTCACTTTCTTCCACCAGATATACTCCTTCGAGCTTCAGGTCGCGCACCCGCTTAGCTTTATCCGGGTCAATTTTACGCTGAATCCATTCAAAGGAAGTGTTTTTCTTAACCTTGGTCAGGACCTGGTCCGGAGAAATCTCCAATGCCGCCGCCAGTTCTCGAGCCACCTTTTCCGGATCGCTGATCTGCCGCGGGTTCACCACCACACTGTCCAGGCTGACGTTGATGGCCAGTTTTTTCCCATTTCGGTCGGTAATGATGCCGCGTTTGGGCTGAATCTCAATCTCGCGCAGGCGCTGGGCCAGAGCTTCCGACCGGTAGCGCACGTGGTTCAGTATCTGAAGGTAGAAAAGGCGGGCCGCCAGCCCGCTATAAGCAACGGTAACTAGGAGGAAAAACACGGCTATTCGCCGCCGCATGAGAAGCGTTTGCTTCACGCCTGCCCACCAACCTTTAGTTTTCCTCGCTGATCCCCTTGGCTAGAGCCCGGCGCACCCCCTGAGCCCAGTTCAAAAGGGCCGTCACCCTGTCGGGCTTGGGAGTCGGTGCCGGCTCTAGTGTACCTGTAATTTGAGTCTCAACCGGTGGCTCGGGAAGTACCGCCACCACCTTAACCTCTTCCGGTTTACAGAAGCCCAGACGCTGGGTAGCCTCTCTTTCAATGCGGGCGAGCGACTTTAGTTCTCCGGCCTCTTGCTCCAGCTGCTCCTGGACGGCAATTAAGCGGCCCAGTTCCTTTTCCGCCCGCGCCAGACGCAGGTTGAGCTGGGCGACATATGCGTACTGAGCCACATAAGAGAGCACCAGGGCTACGACCGTAGCCACAAAGAGGCCGTACGCCGTAAGAGGAGTCACCTTTTTTCTTGCCCGCCGCTCGATCTGCCTTCCAGAGCGGGGAGCCGATTCTTCCGTCATAGGAGCACGGAGCGCCGCAGTCTTCCCTACCACCTTATGCGTCCCTCCTCCAGGCTAGAACCATGCTTCTTCTCCCCAACCCGGAGTTTGGCACTCCGAGAGCGCGGGTTGCGCGCAATTTCCGCTTCGGTAGGCGTTACCGGCTTCTTGGTTACGATCTCAATTTCTCCAGCCCCAGCCAGGCGGCGAAAAGTGTGCTTGACAATACGGTCCTCAAGCGAGTGGAAAGAAATGACCAGGACGCGCCCGCCCGGTGCCAGAATGTGGCCGGCCGCCACCAGGCTTTCTTCCAGACAGCCGAGCTCGTTATTCACGGCAATGCGCAGGGCTTGAAAAGTCCGGCGCGCCGGGTGCGGCCCACGCCGTCGGGCTGCCGCCGGAATGGCTTCCTTGATCACCTCCACCAGCTCCCCCGTGGTATCGATCGGGCGGCGCAGCCGGCGTTTCTCGATAAAACCGGCAATCCGCTGAGCCCATTTTTCTTCGCCGTACTCTCGTATAATTCGCGCGAGTTCCCGTCGCGGCCAGGTGTTCACAACATCCCAGGCCGTAAGCGACTGGGTGCGGTCCATGCGCATATCGAGCGGCGCATCAACCTGGTACGAAAATCCCCGTTCCGCTTCATCCAGCTGGGGTGAGGACACGCCCAAGTCAAAGAGGATGCCTTGAGGGGCCGGGAGTCTTGATTCCTGCCAGATTTCCTTTAGCCGGCAGAAATTGGCATGCACCAGCCGGACGCGGTCTCCATATGGCTCGAGCTTTTCACCAGCCGCAGCCAGGGCAGCCTCGTCCCGGTCGATGCCCAGAAGAACCCCGTCTGGGGCAGTCCTTTCTAAGATTTCTCGCGCATGTCCGCCGCCACCTAAAGTGCAGTCGATATAGAGTCCTCCGGGACGGCAGCCCAAGTAGTACAATACTTCGTCTAACATAACGGGCTCGTGCCGGAAGGTCATTTGATCACCCCTAAATGCCAAGGTCTACCATCTTTTCGGCGAATTCGGCAAAGTTGTCGCGCACGGTAGCGCTGTAATTGTCCCACTCTTCCTGGCTCCAAATCTCCAGCCGGGTAGATACACCGATAATGACCGCATCCCGCTCAATTCCGGCATAGCTTCTCAGGTTGGCCGGTATAAGAACGCGGCCTTGGTTATCCAAACTGCATTCCGTAGCCCCGGCGAAAAAGAAGCGCACGAAGGCCCGGGCATCACTACGGGTAAAAGGCAGTTCCTTCAGCTTGCGTTCTAGCGTAGCCCACTCAGCAAGGGGGTATACGAACAGGCAACGGTCCAGCCCCCGGGTCATAATAAAGCGTTCGCCGAGCTCCTCGCGAAGGCGGGCAGGGATAAAAAGCCTGCCTTTGCCGTCTAAGGCATGCCGGTACTCACCCATGAACATGCCGCTCACCCCACCGGGCTGTCTACTTCACCACTTTCCACCACTTTCCACCACATAGATTCGCCCCAGCCGGTGGTTTTTCCTGCTATGATTGGAAAAAAATAAAAGACCTGGTTGACCAGGTCCAGTTCGACTTAAGGCTTTGCTCAACTAAATCTGAGCCGTCTCCTGTTCTTTGCCAAAGGCAGGGCTGGGAGCCGCCACGGCCCTGTGCCCCAATCCGAGGGCTACTTCGTTGAGGTGTAGAAGGCCGATCCCGCAAAAGATGACCACCACTATGTGCTCACCCTTACGGGCGATCCCAATTTTGCCGCCTACATTTAGACCAATCGCTTTGGGCATAATCTGGGAAAGCGCTTCACGGGCGGCACCGGCCACTCCTCCCTCTTCCGCCTGCACTTCGGCTATAAGCCCTTCTCGTTTAGCCGCCACCACCGCTCGCTCGATGACTTTCTTTACGGAAGAGATGAACTCCCCGCCGTAATCTACTGCCGCCGCATAAATTCCCTCTTGTCGCAATACCTCCTTGAGCCGCTGCTCGTCATCGCGCGTCCGCGAAAGGGCCATCTCGATCGCCGCCCGGGCCACTTCGCTCGATCGCGCCATCTCCATGTCACCCACCCCCCTTTTTTATCCAAGTGGAACCAAGAACCTTCGGCGGTTAGAAAAGATAGCGATTTTCCGGTATCCCGCCCGCCAAGCCAGGGTCGCAGCCAAATGAATGTCCCGGCCGGCATCCTGCGGGCGGTGGGCATCAGAACCCAAGGTAAGAGGTATGCCCAGCCTCGAGCATTCCTCAAGGAGTGCCTGGGTCGGGTAGAAGTCGTGCGCAGGCTTGTGCCGTCCGTTAGTATTAAGTTCTATACACAACCCGGCGTCGGCTATAGCGGCCAAAGCCGGGAGCGCGAGGTTTATGGCATCTTGAGGAGGAACAAAGTTAAAAATTTTTATGAGATCTAAATGGCCGATGATGTCGAAAAGCCCGCTAGCTGCCGCCTGAGCTACACAGGCATAGTAACGACGAAAGAGATCCGTTGTCTCCCAATCGGCGTACTGGGGAATGTTAGTGTCTACATCAAAAGAGAAACCGTCCACCTGGTGGACGGAACCAATAACGAAGTCAAAGGGCCACTCCCTTAGAAAGGCCCTGATTTCTGCTTCCCGGCCGGGAACGTAGTCGACTTCCACTCCTACGCGCACGACAAGACGCGGAAAGCGCTTTGCCTGAAGCTGGAATCGTTCCGGGTCAAAATGTGGGCGGTAGTAGTCGTGCTCGGCAAAGCCAATTTCCTTCAAACCCCGACTTAACGCGGTTTGGCAGTAAAGGGCCAATTCCTCGTCACTTTGGTGAAAGCTATCGTGACCGAGGGTATGGATATGGTAGTCGACCAGCAAAGGCATTCCTTCCTTCTCTTTGAAGCCTAAGATAAACCAGAAAGTTCACGTGTCGCGAGAAGCAGGTATTTGTCTAACTCACGGCTCAACTCAAGTACCCGGCCCCTGGCAATGTTGCCGCCAAGGGTTCCTGCTACTCGGTAAAGCTCTTCCCGCAAAGCTTCAATCGAACAAAACACGTTAGAACTCACCCGACAGCCTCCCCTTTTCAACACTGTACTAAATGATAGCAAAGAGTTAATGGCAAATCAAGTAAAGGTATGCAGTATTTTACATTAAAATGTTGTTAAGAGGGAGACTGTGCCTTACCTAAGGGAACGATTGCGATTACCGTAACGGCGAACGGCTAGTTGTACAAGTAAAAATAGCATTCCCGCCAAAAACAGGGTACCGAAGAGGAGGTCCATCCAGAAGGCCATGCCACCGTCCCTCCTTTCGGTCGGACTCTACAGAATTATTTTACAACCACCCCGCCGCCGGCACAAGCACCAATTGGCCGGGTAAGTAAAAAGGCTAAAGCTCCTTTTAAGGGAGATTCCGCACCATAACCGTAATCGGATAAGGGGGCACTTGATTATCGGCACTAAGGTAGGCCAGCAGGGATCCAAAAGGGAAGAAACGGCTTTTCCAGCCTGAGGAGGCGGTGAGCTTTTCAGCCCGGCCGTCCAGGCTTATCAGGTAGATCTGAGTATCCAGCGTATCGGCAAAAGTTGGTGCCAGCCGCGCCGTAAGGAGCCGCCCTTCCCACCACACCAGCGATTCATCGACGGCTTCCGTAGCGAGCACCTCAACCTGGTTGGGATGCGGGCCGTAGGCGAGGATAGTCACACCGCCGCTAGAGACATAGCGGTAAACAAGCACCCGGGCGCCGTCGGGCGAAAAGCCGGCTGCAGCCAGCCATTCTCCCTGGGCCGGCCCTAGCTCCACCAAGCTCCCGTCCAATCCGGCCAAAAAGAGGCGCTGCCACCTCACTTCCTCAAAACCATCCGGCCCGGGAGCTACCCTGGCACTGAGAAACGCCAGGCGCTCTCCATCTGGCGACCAAACGGGTGCACCTACCTTCTCCCCGTGGGGGGCCCTCCAAGAGGCGAGTTGATTTCCACCGGTATCGACGATGTTAAGGCGCGTTGCGGGTGGTAGGGGGCCGTCTTCGCCGACCTGGAAATCGTAATCTTTCCCCTCATCCTTGGGAGCGGCACTCAAGAAGGCTAGTTTCTTTCCGTCCGGCGACCAAACCGGACCAAAGGCAAACTCTTTTCCTACTGCCACCCGCATCTCTTTCCCGCTCGCCACATCCAACAGGATCAACCCGTGCCCGGTAGGTTCCGGCTCCGGATAGACCACCAACTCTCCTTTAGGATCGGGGGTAATGCTGAAAAAGCCGTCCCAGGAAGGAAGGTCGCCCTTCAAACGCCGCGTTTCTCCCGTATCTACGTTTAAACGCCACAGCTCGTTTCCGCGATGCAGAAGGAGCCAGCCGGTCTCGGCATTAAAGTGCTGGCTACGGATGAGCTCCGGCCCGCCGGGAAGCCAGGCGAGGCGCCGTTCGGAACCTTCCAGGTTTATAGCATAAATAGTTACTCCAGTTTGGCCTAAGTTCAGCCCGTCCGGCTGAACCCCGTCCACTGCATAGATAAGCTCCCGTCCGTCCCGGCGCCAGCCGAAAAAGGCAACGGCGGTTTTCCCTTCTCCGCTGCGGTCAACAAGCTTCAGCAAGCGCCGAATATTGCCTTCAACCCTATCCCAAACCCAAAGGCCATACCCCTTTGCCTCACCATAAATCGCCAGGTACCGGCCGTCAGGTGACCAGGCCAGTTCCGGGAGAATCCCAAAGAAAGGCCCGATGGCCGTCTCCCCTTCTTTTTTTTGCAGCTCTACGCCGGGGGAAAGTACCGGCTCGGGCTCGCGCGTTGAGGGTTGGGGATCCTGAGAAAGAACAGGCTCTGATGTATCCTGCCCGCCGGAACTATCTGCCGGTGAAGAAGAAACAGGAGTCGGCTCCTCATCTATGATGTCCGGACTAGATCCCGCCGGTAGAGAAGCAGAGGGTTTTTCCCCCGTGAGTGGTGTCCCCGGCCGGCAGCCGGCTACGGCCCAAACGAACACAAATACGGCTAAAATAATTAACATAATAGGACGCAGGCTTGAGCGCATCGGCTTCCCCCTCCGTAATTGCTCCTTAATTATAAGACGAACTGATTAAGAAAAAGTTACTGTTAAATTAAATAAAGACTCCGGGTGTTCCGGAGCCCTTTAGGCGATTATTTTTTAATGCGGCCACCCCGCCGGTCCATTTCTTTTTCGGCCAAGCGGAGCATTTTCTTAACCATATGACCGCCGATCTTACCAACTTCTCGGGTAGTCATGTTTTCCCAGCCCTCTTCGGCAATATCGTCGTCAAGGCCGAGATCTTCAGCCACTTCAGACTTAAGGGCGTCTAGTTCATCCTCCGCCTCAGGAACTTCGGGCCTTCTTCCTTTGCGTGCCACTTTACCTCCCTCCTGCCCTTAGCCTTTCCCAAACCGGCAGGATTCTTGCGCGAAAAATCCGGTACGGCAGGAATCGAAAGGAAAGGCAGGGAATACTGGACTTAGAGGTGATGGTTGTGACTCACGAGCGGCGGGCAGCGCTGTTGGCACTCTTAAAGGAGCGCCGGCGTCCTGTTACGGGAGCGGAGTTGGCTCAACGCTTTGGAGTTAGCCGGCAGGTTATCGTCCAGGACATAGCCCTTCTTCGCGCGCAGGGAGCAGACATCGTTGCCACCTCCCAGGGGTATCTGTACGGAGAAGGCGGCACCCTACGCGCAGTTTCTCGCCGATTGGCCTGCCGGCACTCTCCCGCAGAAACACGCGCCGAGCTTATGGCTATGGTCGAGGCCGGTTGCCGGGTAGTGGACGTTATTGTAGAACACCCTCTTTACGGAGAAATCCGGGGTCTTCTTCTCCTGGAAACGGCGGCCGACGTGGAAGAATTCGTTAGCCGCTTGGAAACCCAGGGAGCTCAGCTTCTCTCGAGCCTCACCGGCGGCGTTCACCTGCACACAGTAGAGGCGGCCACTCCCGCCGCACTCGAGCGGGCTGAAAAGGCTTTGCGCCGGTTGGGCATCCTCCTCAGCTGAGTCGCCACCCTGTATTTACACTTGACAAGACAGCCTTCTTCCCGGTAAAATACACACGAGGCTCAAAGACAAAACCATAAGGGAAGAAGGAATCTACAATGCGCGTTCGCGATTTGGTTTATGGGTCTTTGCTTACCGCCCTGTCCCTTCTTATACCTTTAGCGTTTGGCAATTACCTCAGGGTTTACCTGCCGCCTTTTTCGGCTACGTTGGCTTCACACGTACCGGTAATGCTGGCTATGTTGGTAAGCCCGGCGGCGGCAATGTTGGTGGGAACCGGTTCGGCCATAGGTTTTCTTATGGTAATGGGGCCTGTAATTGCCGCTCGGGCTGCGGTACACATAGTTTTCGGCCTGGTAGGAGCCCTGCTTGTTAAGCAGGGAAGGAGCTTCCGCAGCGCTCTGCTTCTTTCTGCCCCCATCCATGCCCTCGGCGAGGCCTTGGTAGTGTTGCCCTTTGGCTTCACATCCTACCAAGCCTTGGTCCTGGTGGGTATTGGCACCCTGCTCCACCACATCGCCGACGCGGCCATTGCCCTTTTGACAGCCGGTAGTCTTAGGTTGGGCAGTTTCTTCTACGCCCGGACGCGCCATGTTTAGATTGCGGAGAGAAGTTGAACTACAGAGCAAAAAAGTGCCGGGGAATCCGGCACTTTTTGCTACTCTCTTGGCCAGCTTGTTATTCCGGTTTTGGCGCGCCTACCGGGCAGACATCAGCGCAGGAACCGCAGTCGATGCACTTCTCCGGATCGATCACGTAGATGTCCCCTTCGCTGATGGCATCCACCGGGCACTCGGGCTGGCAGGAGCCGCAAGCGATGCACTCTTCTCCGATCTTGTAAGCCACTTTCTTCACCTCCACTAGTTTTTACCAAAATGATAGGGGGGCCAGTAAACTCTACCTGTAGTTTACCCACAGAAAAGACCTGGCCCCGGGTCCTTACCCGAACCAGTATATACATTCTCACCTGCAGGCAAAAATCCTCTTTTACCCGGCAGTTTTTTTTGCCTTTTTCCCTTCATCTTTCGCTATTAAGACGCAGGTTACGACAATTGGGTCAAGGCCGTTTCGTCATTTTCATCCTGGCTTACGTTGCCGGGGTCGACATGGACCACCACAGTACCGGGAACGCGCTCCCGGATGCAGCTTTCCACCTGGGAGGCGATAGCATGCGCGTGCCCGAAGCTCAGGCGCTCGTCGACAACAATATGCAAGGAAACGGCTTTGAGGTTGCCGTAATCGTGGACGGCCAGGTCGTGTACGCTGAGAACCCCGGGTACAGCTTTGGCCAACCCGACAATCTCCTGCACCAGGCCTGCCGTCGGAGCCTCTCCCATAAGGGTGCTGCCGGCAGAACGTCCAAGATTCCAGGCCGTATACATGATAAGGATGGATACGAGCAGCCCGAAAACCGCATCCACCCTGTAAAAACCGTGCCGGGCCGCAACGATGGCCCCGGCAACCAGGACGGAAGCGACGGCATCACTCCTGTGGTGCCACGCATCGGCCAGTAATGCGGCCGAGTTAATGCGCCGTCCTAAATCTATCGAAACCCGGGCCATAACTTCCTTTACCGCCCCGGAAGCCAGCATAATAAGTGCCGCGGCCGTAGTACCGGTAACGCGGCTGCCACGGAAGAGACGCTCAATAGAAGAGCGGGCGAATTCCAAACCTACAAGACCCAAAAGGAGGGCAATAATAAGGGTTGCAACAAACTCGATGCGCCCATGGCCGTAAGGGTGCTCTTTGTCGGGACGGCGGCGCGCAGCGTGAAAACCAAGGACGACAACAACCGAAGTGAGCACGTCGGAAAAGGTATGGGCCGCATCAGCAAGTAATGAGACGCTGTTTAACGACAGGCCCAGAAAAGCTTTCAAAGCCGAAAGAACAAGGTTCGACGCGATACTGACCCAGCCTTCGAGGAAGCCAAACTTCGCCCTGGTGGCCGGATCGGCCGGATCGTATTCCCCGCGTATAAAAAGCGCCAACAGCCAGTCGGTAAGGCGATGGATCATCTACTTTCTCTCCCTTCCGTGCTGGAGGCACCCGCCGCCACTGAAAAGGCACTTGTGAGGCCTCACGGTCCCACAAGTGCCCGCGTCACTTGCTGCACCCCAGGTGCCCGGCTTCACCAACCGTGCGGTCGGCCGCCTGATCCGGCAACATTATAACATACAGCCTCCCGTCCCATCAATGACAGCCCTGCGCCGCCGGCAACAAGTTTTTGGTTTTATGAGGAAGGCCGTCTATGCTATAATAAGCAAAAAGCAAACACGGGGGGCTTTGGCGATGGCCAATGCCGGTAAAATCGCACAATTCTTGGCTTTTAATCCCCTGGAAAACCCTATTTATAAGTCGCACACCTTCGGCTCGGGAAAAATCGGCGGCAAAGCCCGCGGCCTTCTTTTTGCCCAAGAAGTGCTCAAGCGCACCCGCGATCCGCTTCTCGCCCGGGTGGCCATACCCGAGAGCTATTTTGTAACCACCAGCGTGTTCGATGACTTCGTGGCCGACAACCAGCTGCAGAGCCTGGCTGAAAGTGGCCGGGAGTTTCCCGAGATTGAAGCAGCTTTTCTTCGCGGCACCCTGCCGACCTGGTTCCGGGAACAACTGGCCGCCCTCCTCCAGCAACTCGATTGCCCCTTGGCCGTTCGCTCCTCCTCTCTCCTGGAAGATAACCTCAAGTACTCCTTTGCCGGCAAGTACCTCACCACTTTTGTCTCGTCGAGCGGCGATCTGGAGTCCAGGATGCTGGCGCTGGAAAAGGCCATCAAGCGGGTCTACGCCAGCGTTTACTCGCCGAGCGCAGTGGAATACCGCCGCAAGCACGGCCTGCGCGGGGATAGGATGGCGGTGCTCATCCAACCCCTGATCGGGAAAGAGCGGGGCGGTTACTTTTACCCAGAGACGGCAGGGGTGGGGTTTTCTAAGAACTACCGGCGGTGGACGGAACGAATCAAAAAGGAAGACGGGGTAGTACGTTTGGTCTTCGGGCTTGGGACACGCTGTGTCGGCCGCGAGTATGCCCGAACCTTCTCCCTGACCAACCTGAGCCTGCGCCCGGAGGGCCATAACCCCCGCGAGATAGCCAAGTATTCGCAGGAGCGCTTTGACTCGGTAGACCTGGCTACGGGCGAAGTGCGCGTTTTCAACATCAACCAACGCCTGAGCGTGCTGGATTACCACCCGGGGTTTCACCAGTACGCCCAGCTTTACCTGGCGGGCACCAACGAAATACGAGACCTGGGAAGCTTTGTCCCCACGCTCGGCCCGGGTGATAAGATCGTGTTTACCTTTCAGAATTTCCCCCGCTTTCATCCCGAACTCTTCAGCATAACCCGCGCTCTTTTCGCCGTTCTGGAAGAAGAAATGGGCGTTCCGGTGGATATCGAGTTCACCTATGAACCCGAGGACAAAGTTTTCACCCTGGTGCAGGCCCGCCCGCTCTCCAGTTACGAAGAATACCGGTCAGTGTATATTCCCGACAACCTGCCTCCCGAAAGCATCCTACTTAAAGGAGACCGGATGCTTACTAACGGCACCCTGGTCGGTATCCGGCACCTGGTGTACGTGGATCCGTACATCTATCAGGAAGCGGCCGACAAGCACGCCGTAGCCCGGGGAGTAGGCCGTGTTAATCGCAGCCTGGAAGGAGAGCGTTACATCCTGGTTGGACCCGGCCGCTGGGGTTCAACAAGCCCGGAGCTCGGCGTGCCGGTCAACTACAGCGAAATCTCGAACTGTGGTCTTCTGGTGGAGCTGGGCATCCGGCAGGCCAACTTTGTGCCCGAGCTTTCTTACGGGACGCATTTCTTTGCCGACCTGGAGGTAGACGGCATTCTCTACCTGCCGGTCTTCGATACCATACCTACTAATGTGTTCAATACCTCCTGGTTTCAAAGCTACCCGGCAGAACCTACCGGCCACCCGGCCGTTCGCGTTTACAGCGGCGTCTTCAACGTTTATCTGGACGGCGAAGGCATGTGCGGCTGCGTGGTGTTGAGCCGGTGAATCTGGCCCGAGTGCCAAGAGGAGGAAGCTACCTATGTCTAAACCCGCACTTCACTCTTTTGCCTTTACCGCACTTTTCACAGCCTTGGTAACAATAGCTACCATGGCCTTTAAGGTGCCCGTGCCGGCCACTCAAGGGTTCATCAATCTCGGGGACACTTTTATTTTTGCCGCCGCCCTCCTGTGGGGCGGGAAGAGCGCCTTCTTGGCAGGAAGCCTTGGTTCCTCGCTGGCCGACATCCTGAGCGGGTACCCCCACTGGGCCCCCTTTACCTTTTTTATTAAAGGACTTGAGGGGTATGTGGCCGGCTACATAGGGCACCGGCCTTTTAGCACTGCCGGGCGCCTGGGGCCGGCCGTGCTGGGCCTGCTGCTGGGCGGCCTGCTCATGGCCGGGGGTTACTTTGTGGCCGAGGTGCTCCTTTACGGGCTCCCGGCCGCACTGGTGGAACTTCCGGGGAATGCCTTTCAGGCAGGTGGGAGTCTCATGATTGCCCTACCGCTTTCGGTGGCTCTGAGGCGGGTGGGTCTGGACCGTCGCGGGTATGAAGGCCGTCAATAAGCCGGTTCCTATTAACATTTCAGCTCGCATATAATACTTCGCTCCCAGTCACACTAAGGGCGGGGTGACTGGTGTGGGAGAGACTTATGACGCCGTAGTGGTAGGAGCCGGACCCGCCGGTAGTGCTGCGGCACTCGTCATGGCCAAGAACAACCTTAAAGTCTGCCTTCTGGAACGGGGAGAAACCCCCGGCAGCAAAAACATGTTCGGCGGCACCGTTTACCGCCTGCCTACAGCCGAACTGGTGCCGGCTTTTTGGGAACAAGCACCGCTGGAACGACCTGTGGTTACCGAAGAACTCTGGTTTCTGGACGATGTTTCGGCAGTGAAGTTCGGCTTTACCGCCCTGCAGTTTGCCCGGCCGCCTTATAATAAATTTACCGCCCTCCGCCCCGCCTTTGATCGCTGGTTCGCCGATTTAGCCGTCCGAGCCGGGGCGAAACTTTATACCTCCACTTTGGTTCAGGATATTCACTGGGAGAAGGTCGGGCTAACCGGCAGGCGTGCAGCCGGGGTGGTGCTCGAGGATGGGCAGGTAATCGAAGCCAACGTGGTAATCCTGGCGGAAGGTGCTGCCGCCTTCCTGACTCAAAAAGCCGGATTGCGCCGCAGCATTCCACCCAGCCAACTGGTTCTTTATGCCCGGGAAGTGCTAGCCCTACCAGCCGCGACCATTGAGGAGCGCTTCCATCTTGACCCAGGGGAAGGAGCCGTTCTCGGTTTTGTCGGCTTTCCCGCAGGAGGGATCATCGGCAAGGGCGGCATTTGGACTAACCGCGAATCCGTTTCCATCATGGTAGGTGGCTACGTGAACCAGCTCCAGGCAGCCGGATACAGCCTCCCGGCCCTTCTTGTCCGCTTCAAAGCCCATCCGCTCATCCAGCGGCTAATCGGCGGAGCAGAATCCCTGGAGTATCAGGCCCACATCATCCCGAAGGGAGGGTTTGACAACATTCCACAACTTGTTGCTCCTGGAATCCTGGTCGCCGGGGATGCCGCCCTTATGATAAGCGGGCGGCGCGGCTCAGACCTTGCCCTCCTTACGGGCCAGTATGCAGGGGAGGCCGTGGTGCAGGCCCACGCTAAACGCGATTTTAGTGTAGCTACCCTGTCCGCGTACGAGCGCCGGATTCAAGAGAGCTTTTTCCTTTCCGACATCAAAGCCAGCCGCCACGCACACACTTACTATGCGACGCACAGCGATGCCGATCTACTTCTGACCAAAGCTCTAAACAGCACCATGCTCGAGTTTTTCCGCGTGGATATGGAAACGCATAAAGAAAAGAGACAGCGGATTATCACCAAGCTTAAATCAATGCAGTCACCGGCCAAAACGCTGCGCGACCTTTGGGCCGGACTAAACAACTGGGGGGTGTTTTAACTGTCTACACGCGAGTACGATCCCCTCCAGTTTGTCACCATTAAGGTCGCTCCCACATCCCACATCGCCCTCAAAGATCCGGTCGCCTGCGGCCGCTGCCAGCAGCACCCGTGTGTTAGCATTTGTCCGAGCGGCGTTTTCGCCTGGCACGCCGGCGAACTCACGGCCGACTACCGGCGTTGCATCGAGTGCTTAGCCTGCCCTTTTATCTGCACTCAGGGGAACATCATCTGGCACTACCCTCCGGGGGGATATGGAGTCGTCAATCATTACTAGCCGCGGCCCTCAGCACTAAGTTAATGCTTAGCACATAGTTCTCCCCACAGCGACTAGCCGCAGGGCACGCTCGGCAGCCAGAGCCAGAAGCTCCCTGCCCCGGCGCATGGCCTCGCTAAGGGAAAGCGGGTAAGGGGTGAGCGGGTACAGGGCATCGATGCCGCAATTGTAAACGGGCTCCACATCATCCCCAATTCCTCCGGCCACGGCGATCACCGGAATGCCGGCAGCCTTGGCTACGCGTGCCACTCCAGCCGGCGTTTTCCCGAAGGCCGTCTGGGCATCTATCTTTCCTTCGCCCGTGAGCACCAGATCGGCCCCTCTTACGCGTTCAGCTAAGTTCACGGCCTGAATCACCATCTCTACACCAGGCATAAGGCTGGCTCCGAGAAACGCAATGAGCCCTGCGCCGAGGCCGCCGGCGGCTCCGGCACCCGGGATTTCGGCCACGCTCAGGCCGAGTTCTTTTTTTATCACTTCCGCCAGGTGCGCGAGGTTGGCGTCCAGTTCAACCACCATCTCCGGCGTGGCACCCTTCTGCGGCCCGTAAACGGCCGCCGCCCCGCGCAGGCCGCAGAGCGGATTATCTACATCGCAGGCTACCCGAATCTCCACTGCCGTAAGGCGCGGGTCGAGCCCGCTGAGATCGATGTGCTCCAGGTCTTTGAGGCTGCCCCCGCCCCAACCGATTTCTCTGCCCGCGGCATCGGTAAAGCGGGCACCCAGGGCTTGGGCCATACCAACACCGCCGTCGTTAGTGGCACTGCCCCCGATACCCACCACCAATCGTCTGCAACCGGCATCTAAGGCCGCGAGGATCAGCTCGCCCACGCCGAAAGTTGTAGTGACCCGGGGATCCCGCCTGTCTTCTGGTACGAGGTAGAGGCCGGCTGCCGCCGCCATCTCGATAACGCCCGTCTCACCATCACCCAAGATCCCAAAGGCGGCCTTCACTGGCTCGCCCAGGGGCCCGGTCACAATCTTCTCGTGCATGGTACCGCCTGTGGCCTTCACCAGGGCTTCGGTAGTTCCCTCGCCACCATCGGCCATAGGTACGAGCACCACCTCGGCATCCGGCCACAAGCGCCGGATACCTTCGGCCATGGCTTCGGCCGCCTCCCAGGCGCTAAGGCTGCCCTTAAACGAATCCGGAGCTACTACAATGCGCATACTTCCGCTCCTCTCCCTAAATTGAGCTCCTCTGGAAGATTAGCTCCAAAAACAAAAATTACCTGCATTGGCTGACAAATGCTTAGGTAAATAGAACCGGCCGTCCTGAGGCGGCGCTTTCCGTTAAAGCCGCCGCCACCTGAAGGGCCGCTTCTGCATCGCTTAAAGTAACCGCCTGGTGCCGGGCCGGGTTGCCGACGGCTGCAGCCAGCTCTAAGAGACCCCGGCGTACTGAGGCACGGTAAACCGTCCAACGGTCCGCTTCTAGTGCATAACTAATTTTAAGGCGGGCCGTAACTTTGAACGTGTTGCCGCGCCCCCGCAGCATGACCTCGCCCCGACCGAGCAGTTCGACAGTACATTCCTCAATTTTGACCCCAATGTCCGGAAGCCAATCACGGGTCTCCGCCAGGATTTTCCCGGTAAGATAATCTTCTATCTCAGGCGTTACCAAGGCGTCCAAAGTAAGCCGTACAGGTATCCAGCCGTCCAAGGCCGCATAAGCGCGCTCCCAAACCAGATTAAATACGGTGTGTTCGAAGGGCTCGGGCTTGGTAAAGCCGTGGTAATAGCTCACCGGGCAACCATTTTTGTGCCTGACAGTCCCGACCACCCGTTCCACCAAATTTTGTTCCGGGCGTACGAAATCGCTTGCCCACGCCCATTCAGCCGGTCCCAGCAGCCAGTTGGCGATGTCGAGAAAGTGTACACCGTGTTCGATCCAGATGCCCCCGCTTTTCTCTCTGTCCCAGAACCAGTGCCCGGGAAGCAAATGGTCGTCGTGGGCGTAGTTTTCCAGGTAGGCGCGCTCAGGTAAACCAAAAAGCCCTTTTTCAGCGAAAGTATGCAGGAGAAAGTAAAGCGGATTCCGGCGCATGACGAAGTCGATACCTGTTCTCAGGCCGTGGGCTTTGGCAAAACGGGCCAGTTCGGCCAAATCCTGCGGCTCCAGGGCTCCCGGTTTTTCCAAAAATAGGTGTTTACCGCCGGCCAACACTTTTCTCCCCAGTTCGGCATGAAGATACGGAGGAGCCGCAACAATGATCACATCCACCGCCGGGTCCGCAACCAGGGCGTCTATCTTTTCGTACACCTTAAGTGGAGGAAACTCACTAGCAAACGCGGCGCGCTGCTCGGCGCTTACATCGGCGGCGGCCACCAATCTTAACCCGGCCGTGTCGCTGAGGGCCTGAGCAATCACGCGGGAAAACCTTCCCAGGCCGATAATGCCGATTCCTAATTCTGCCATCGCGCAGCCCCCCGACCGCATTTACTGGCCTTTTCCTTGGCCCGATCCCATGCCGCCGGCTCCAGAAGAGCCTTTACGAGTTTGGTAGTCGTAGACCAGGCGGGAGATTTCCCCGATGGCCTCAAAGCCGGGGTTCTCGCTGGCCCCGACATCTTTGGTCATCACCGTAAGGATATACGGACGGTCAGGAAGGAACACCACCCCGGTATCGTTGGCTACGGCAGGAAGAGCTCCCACCTTGTGCGCAACCCGTACGTCCTCCGGCAAAAGGGCCGGCAGCCCGTCTTTATGAATGGTGTTCGTAAGATCGTCGATGAGTAGCCCCCCGATATCCGGATTCCGTTCGGCGAAATCGAGGGCCGCCCGTATATACGTACTAAGATCTTCGGCCGTAGATAAATTCTTGTCCTCAGGATAAACCGTCTTCCCTCCTAGGCTGCGCATAAAGTTCTTCAGGTTCTCTTTGCCCAAGCGGCGCGTCAGCATACGCCAAGCGATGTTGTCGCTTACACGAATCATGAGGGAAGCCAGCTCCCGCAAGGTGAAAGTCTGACCCGGCGAAGCAGCAAACTGGATAACGCCCGCACCGCCCTGGTAATCCAATTCGGGATCGTAAGCCATACGTTCGTCCAGGCTAAGTTTGCCTTCCGCCGCCAGGTTGTACAAGTAGAGGGCAACGGCCACCTTGATGGAGCTGGCCGCAGGAAGGGCCACGGTTTCATTGATGCCGAAATGCGCACCGGTTTTTAGATCCCAAAAATAAACACCGAAAGTTCCCGGCTTTGTTCTAATGTATTCTTCTACGGCCGCTTTGAGTTCGTCACAGCCGTCCGGGATGGCCAGTGGATCAGGTCCATACTTGTAATACCTGCGCGGAAGGTTAAAGCTGTGCATACCCACAGCTAACACTAAGGCCAAGAGCGCGCCGACCACCAAGGACCATCCCTGGTGCCGGCCATCTCTTCCCAGCCAGTTCCAATAGACCATGTAAGTCCCCCCTTTTTTCTGCCCTCAGGTTTTCCGATGATCGGGGGGACTATACCATATCAAATACTGTATTCCTCGCCGGATCTATACCCTTCTACTCTATACATACTCCTTAGCCGGTTCTTCGCCGCGCAGTACTCGCAAGGCTCCCCGGGCGAGGGCCGGGAGCTCCTCTTCACCCGGAACTACTACCACAGGCGCTATAAACTCTACCCGCCGCCGGATTCCGCTAGTAATCCGTTCCGAATGTGCCACACCCCCGGTGAGCACAACGCGGTCGACTTTACCCTCCACCACGGTGGCCATGGCTCCAATGGCTTTGGCCACCTGGTAAATCATGGCATCCAGTACTAGGGCCGCCCGTGCATCACCACCAGATGCGCGTCGCTCTGCCTCGCGCAGGTCTTTTGTACCCAGGTAGGCAAAAAGCCCTGACTCTTTAGTAAGAATATCCTGGACATCCTTAACGTTAAGGCCTTGCTGGAACTTTTCATAACAGAAGGCTACAAGTTGCGTCGTCGGCAGATCGCCGGCGCGTTCTATGGAGAACGGTCCTTCATCGTTGGCGTTGGTGGTATCGATCATGCGGCCGCCACGGTGGACGCTAACGGAAAAGCCGCTCCCCAAGTGGGCCACAACCAGGGTTACGTCCTGGTAGGTGCGGCCTAAGTCCGCCGCCACCTTTCTGGCCACCGCCTTCATATTAAGGGCGTGGGACCGGCTGAGGCGCTCGATGGCCGGGTGGCCGGAGATCCGCGCCACATCCTCATACTCGTCGACAACCACGGGGTCCACGATGAAAGCAGGTATGCCGAGATCCTCCGCCAGGTAGTAGGCAATCACTGCGCCTAAATTCGAGGCGTGATCGGCCCCGGGGCGATTGATAAGGTCGTCCACCATCTTGGCGTTGACACGGTAGGTTCCGCCGGCCAGGGGCTTGAGCACCCCACCGCGCCCAACTACGGCCGCGAGCGTTTTCAGATCAATCCCTGCCGCCGCCAGCGCTTCCCGCAAAAAGCGCAGGCGGTACTCGTACTGGTCCGTTGCCTTTTTGAATCCTTTAAGGTCTTCCGGCCTGTGCTCGACTTTTCTCTCCAGCACCGGCCTTTCGCCGGCAAAAACGGCAATTTTCGTACTGGTCGAACCCGGGTTAATGGCTAGAATCAGCGGCTCTCCCGTCACGCTTCTCTCCCCCTTTACTTGTCTGGGTTATGTGTTCCTATAGTCGGCCCGTTCTGCCATTCTTCAAAGTCTTATTTCGGCATTTACGCCCGACTTCCTCCCAACAGTAGCCTTCCCTAGGCTGGGCGCCACAGCATTGTTTCGATTTGAAGCCGAAAGTGATAAACTAACTTTTGGCACCGACAAAACATAAGACCGGAAAGGATATAACGCCGATGTATTTACCTCCTAAATTTTTGCAGAAAATGCAGGCGCAGCTGGGTAGTGATTTTCCGCGCTTGGTAAGTAGCTATACGGAACCTGCTACCGCAGGGCTGCGTGCTAACAGATTAAAAATTTCTGCAGATAGTTTGCAGAAACTCCTTCCCTTTTTACGGGAACGAATTCCCTGGACTAGCGACGGTTTTTACTACGACGACCGAGAAGTGCGGCCGGCGAAACTTCCTTATTACTATGCTGGCCTTTATTACATTCAAGAACCGAGCGCCATGTT
>JASKLG010000051.1 GCA_030153805.1 Bacillota bacterium
AGCCGAGAATATTCTCTGGCCCGAGCGGATCAACCCCTGCCCGCATGTGGTCATAAATGAACTTGGCGCCAAGTCCGTAGCCGCCCAAGAACTCAACATAAATGTCAGGGCTCAGCGACATTACATCGATTTTTTTCGAGGTTAAGTCGACACAAAGGATCCGGCCTGGCTTTTCCTGCATGCTCCTGTACCTCCCCACTACAAGTTTTGACTGTCCGTCTTACTTAAAAAGCAAAACGCATGCCAGCAAAGAGATCGCAAGAAGCCCTTAAAAACGTAGGTCCTGCCGTATGGCAGGACCCCACAACGTTCAAAAAACTTGCATTTTGTCAACCGGAAAGGACGGACAATGACCGCCATCTGGACACTCTGAGTGCTTATTACCTGAGATGGTACTTTTTCATCTTCTCGTACAGGGTTGTACGGCTAATCCCAAGTGCCCGTGCGGCGCGCGTAACATTCCACCTTGTGCCTTCCAGAGCCTTTACCAAGGCTAGATATTCCATTTCTTCGAGTGTTCCTTCCGGAGTTGCACAGGGTTCCAGGGTAACACCGGCGGTGGCTAGATGGGTGGGTGATTGATTGGGAAAATAACTACATGTGAGAAACGAGAAATGCTGGCGATCAATTGTTGTCGAACGAGTGATATTGACGGCTCGTTCAATGGCGTTTTCGAGTTCACGCACGTTACCCGGCCAATCGTAGCGAGCAAGCGCTAGAAGGGCGTCTGGACTGATAGTCCTAACCTCTTTGTTCAGACGAGCGGAGATCTTTTTGAGAAAGTGCTGGGCCAAGAGCGGGATGTCCTCTTTACGCTCGCGCAAAGGCGGCAGGTTGATTGTGATAACATTTAACCGGTAATAGAGGTCCTGCCTGAAGTTTCCCTTGCGCACCTCCTCTGCAAGGTTCTTGTTGGTGGCAGCGATAATACGTGTGTCTACCGGGATGACCTTGTTGCCGCCTATACGCATGACCGCTTTATCTTGAAGGACGCGTAATAATTTTGCCTGCATGTCCAGGGGCAGTTCCCCAATTTCATCGAGAAGTAGGGTTCCGCCGGAAGCAAGTTCGAATTTGCCGGGGCGCCCGCTCTTGCTGGCACCGGAGAAGGCACCTTCAACGTACCCAAAAAGCTCGCTTTCCATCAAGTCACGCGGGATAGCGGCACAATTGACGGCCAAGTACGGACCGCGGGCGCGTGGGCTGGCGTTGTGAATGGCCTGCGCGAAGACCTCTTTGCCAGTACCAGTTTCCCCTTGGAGAAGAACTGTTGAGTCACTCTGTGCCGCCAGCGCTGCCACATCTACGGCCTGCCGCAAGCAAGGACTGTTGCCGATTATGTCATCGAAGGTAAAGCGCGCCCTCGCACCCATGACTTTGGTGGCAAACTCATGAACCCGGTCCATCTCGCGGAAGGTCTCAATGACGTACACAACTTCGCCGCTCGCGTTCTTGACGGGAATAGCCGTCTTGACGAGCCGGAGTAACCCACGCTTCGTATCAATGAAAAACTCCCGGTCGGTCCAGCCCTCGCCGGTTTGTAGTACGTCCAGAACCACCGGACGGGAATTGACAATTTCGCTAATGTGTTTGCCTACCGCTTGAGCAGCATTGATACCGAAGATCTTGCCACCTAGTTCATTCATCTGGGCGATGTTGCCGTTCCGATCGATAATCATGAACCCGCTAAAGATAGAATCGATGATTGCTTCCTGGCAGCGATTGGAGAACTGAAGATCTGCTAGTGCCCGGCGCAACTCAACCTGCTTCGCAATTGCTTCACCAATAGCGATGGTCATGCCCAAGGTATTGGGGTAGATGTCCCTTTTCTGTCCGGAGATGCAGAGGCAGCCTAGAAGCTCTCCTTCCTTGGTGATGAGGGGTGAGGCGGCGCAGGTGTAGGGATGAAAGCGCTTGCAGTAGTGCTGTTCGCCAACGACCTGCACTGGTCTTCGGGCTAAGAGGGAAATAACGATAGATGAAGTTCCTACCTCTTCTTCGCGCCACCGGGCGCCGACAAAAAAGTTATGCTTGCGAAAGGCAGCTTGAAGGCGGCTGTCGCCGGCCAGGCTGAGCACATACCCGTCTGCGTCTACCAATGATATAATAAAGCGGGCATCCGGCGTTGCGTTTAAGATAGTGCGCATAAAGGGCTCGGCAACATCGATGAGTTCTTTGCGGTTCCGGCGCCGCCGGATTATTTCCTCTGTAGTGGGGACTGGCGAAAGAAAAGCGGCCTCTGGTGATAAACCATACTGGCGGCAGCGCTCCCACGATTGACGGATTAAGAGGTCGGAATCGTGACTAGGTGCCGGCTCAGACACGAGATCGACGTCGAGACCAAATGGCAAAGCCTCACTGCTAGTCTCAGAGAGCACCCCTATCCCCTCCAATCTTCAGTCACAGCCTTTAATTAATTCTACATGATTCTATAATTTACCTCATTGTTCCTTCTAAGCTGTCAAGTTTTTGAACGTTTCTCGCTACGGATGCGCGTCAGGGACTCTAAGAACAAAGCTACCTCACGGGTGCGTGGCGGGCAGCCGGGGAGGTTATGCTTGAGACCGGCGGTGCAGGAACCTACCCCCACGCCGGAACCGACTTCGCCCCGGAAACCCTGGCCGATTTTGATCTTTCCCGGCAGGGCGGCGAGGGAACCGTTCTCCTTGAGCCGGGCGAGGGCGTGGAGAAGGTTGCCGTAGCAGATAGAGCAGGCCGCGCGCTCTTCCACCCAGCGGCCGAGCTCAAGGGCCAGAGGCGAGACCGGCGGCGAGGCCAGGTGGCGTTCCCCCACGTTGAGCTCGATAATCTCTGCCCGGGTCAAGTCGGCGCTACCGACCCCGAGTTCCTCGGCGAGGCGGATGTAGGCTATGGACCGCGGTTCGTAACCTAAAAGCTCGGCTGCGTAGGCATCGGCGAGCACCGGGTCGTAGGTGACAAAGATCCGGTTCATCTGAACGGGATTGCCCCCTTCCTCAAACGTCAGGTCGCCGCAAAAGGCGTCCACGACGACGAGGCTTGAGCGTACGACCATGTTCAAAAGCGCGATCGGCCGGTGTAGTCCTAAGCGGTGAAAGCGGCGCTTCTCGTCATCGGGCAAACAGCCCTTCAAGTTCTTGAGGGCGCAGGTGACTTGAGTCTGGCAATGGGCCTTGAGCACCGGGACGTTGATAAAGTAATCGAAGCCGAGTGCTTTAGCAGCGACACGCACGTCGAGCTCCCGAGCTCGTACAGTTTGCACTTCATCGTGCTTGAGGTCGAGGAGTTTTACGCCGTAGCGGGCGGCCAGTGCCTCGTACCCGCACGCTTTAAAAGCCCGCTGGGTGCTGTGCCCGATAGCGCTGCTTTCCAGGATGGAGATGTCCCGGCATCCGACTTCTTGGAGGTAGACGATTATTGCTTCGACGAGTTCCGGCGAGGTTGTGGCCCCCGACGAAGACGGCTTTTCTACTACGAGGTTGGGCTTAATGCCGATCCGGGCGGTGGGGGAAAGCGATTCTTTGACCCTCAACCTGTCGAGCGCCGGGCGTACCATCTCCTGCGGTTTTGTGCCGTAGACCACGATGAGTTTGTTCATTTGCATTTTTCCCTCCGGGTTGCGGGCTAATTGACCTACGGCCATTTGATTCGCCACAAACCGGGTTGATACCTTTACTTTTATTTCTGACCCGTGCTGCTACATTGTGCTGAGCGCGGCAATCTTAAAAAGCCGATGCTCGTCCGCGCACCTTATCTTTAAGCTGGGTGCGGCCCCTTTTCCCTTCTGGCAAGACCTGCTATAATAGGAAGCACAGTGATAACTACTTGCAGGAGAAACGGGGCTGCTTCGGGAATAATAGGCTAAGGGAGAATTGATGAGGGGAGGCGACTTGGTGAATTTTTCTCTTTTTGACTTTTTCTGGCTCTTTCTTCTCGCCTCAAGCTTCATGCCCCTTTTAAAGCAGCGGCACATTGAACAGGAACGGGTGCGCCTGATCCGCCGCTTGGAGAAGAGCCGGGGCAGCAGGCTCATTACCCTAATCCATCGTCAGGAAGCCTTGACTCTACTCGGCATTCCCCTCAGCCGTTACATCAACGTGGAGGATTCGGAACAGGTCCTGCGCGCCATTCGCCTTACGCCCGATGATATGCCCATCGATATCGTTTTGCATACACCGGGCGGCCTGGTTCTGGCGGCAGAGCAGATTGCTTCCGCCCTGTGTAAACATAAGGCCAAGGTTACTGTGTTTGTCCCCCACTACGCCATGTCCGGCGGCACGCTCATCGCGCTGGCGGCGGATGAGATTGTGATGGATGAGAACGCCGTCCTGGGCCCGGTGGACCCGCAGCTGGGAGAATGGCCGGCGGCTTCCATTTTAAAAGTAGTGGCCGAGAAAAATAAGGACGAAATCGACGACAAGACGCTCATCCTGGCCGACATCGCCCAGAAGGCCATGAACCAGGTCCAGGACTACGTGACCTGCCTTCTTCAGGAACGCATGCCGCCGGAACGGGCGCGCGAGGTGGCGCGCTTCTTCAGCGAAGGCCGCTGGACCCACGACTACCCCCTCGGGCCAGAACGGTTGGAAGGCCTGGGCCTGCCGGTAAAGGTGGGGCTCCCGCCCGAGATTTACGCCCTGATGGACCTCTACCCGCAGCCTGCGCAGCGCCGGCCGTCGGTGGAGTACGTGCCTTTCCCCTACGGAAGAGAAAAGTAGAAGCGGGACAAATTACTTCACTTGCTGAGAGCCAAGAGTACCCGGCTTCAACCGGGAGAACTACTCCGTAACACTCTATTTTTGGGGGCTGAGCGAATTGCTGGTTGCGTCTACGGTCAAGATTAAACCGGAGAAGCTGGAAGCACTGAGGAAAGAGTTCCCGGAGGTAGAAATCGTCGTGAGCGAGGACCTAAATGCGCTCCGCGACCGCTGGGGGGAGATTGAGGTCCTTGTCACCTTCGTGGGGAGCGAGCTTACCCCTGAATTTCTGACCGAAGCGCGGAAATTCCGCTGGGTGCAGCTCTTTGCCGCCGGGGCCGACCGGCTGCCCTTTGCCGAGCTCAAGCGGCGCGGTATCCTTATCAGCAACGTGAGCGGCATCCACAAGACCTCCATGGCCGAGCAGGCCTTTTCCTATATGCTAAACTTCGTTCGCTTAACGCCAAGGTTTATCGAAGCGCAAAAGAGGCACGAGTGGGAACGGCCCAAAGGCTTTTTTGTCTTCAGGCAACTTAAAGGCAGCACGCTGGTGGTGGTGGGCACCGGGCACATCGGCCAGGAAATCGGCCGCCTGGGCCGGGCCTTCGGCATGCGCACGGTGGGGGTCAACAGCGACGGCCGGCCGGTAGAGCACTTTGAGGTTATGTACCCTACCGGCCGCCTCAAGGAAGCCCTGGCGGAGGGCGATTTCATTGTGGTGGTGGTTCCGCTGACTCCCGCCACCCGCCGGCTGATCGGGCGGGAGGAACTCGCCGTCTTGAAGCCTACGGCTTTCTTCATCAACATCGCCCGCGGCCCGGTGGTGGACCAGGACGCGCTGGCAGAAGCCCTTAAAGAAGGGCGGATTGCCGGGGCCGGACTCGACGTATTCGAACCGGAGCCGCTTCCGCCCACGAGCCCCCTTTGGGACCTACCCAATGTCTTCATCACGCCGCACATCGCCGGCTGGTCGGCCGACTATAACGACAACTGCTTGGAGGTTTTCCGCACGAATCTCAAGCTCTTCCTGGCCGGTCAGCCGCTCAGCACGCCGGTAGACCCGGACCTGGGTTACTAATGGACGGATAGACCTCGGCTATTTTAGCGCCTACGAAATTCCGCTGCTTCCTGTTGCTCAGGTTGTGGCAGCAGTCCTTCGATACCCCCTTGGCTTTGGCCAGCCCTGGCTCGCGTGGTAGGGAGCAACTGAATAGCCGTTTTTGGACAGAAAAATAGCCGGGCGGAAGAAACCGCTCGGCTACTTCTTATCCCGGGAAGGCCTTGGCAGCTTGAGGACGAGGAGGCAGGAGACCGATATGCTGAGAAGAACGGCTACTGCCCTCAGAAGCGCCGTACGGGCGGCGGCCTGGAAAAACTCCTCGGGGAAAATGCGAATGAGGTTCTCCCGGGTCGGGTCCAGCTGCCAGAGGTCGTTGTTAAAGGAGAGCAGGTGAAACAGGGTAAACCAGCGGTTAAAGTTCGTGCTCACGAGCAGGATCCCGACTAGAAACAGAAGAAGGGCGAAGCTGCTCCCTACCAAGCCTGCGCCGGCCAGCCAGCGCCAGGCCCGTTTCCTCTGGCGAAAGGCCAAGAAGAGCGCGGCCAGACCGCTGGTAAGAGCGGCAGCAGTGCGGGCGGCAAAACCCAGGCGAAAAAGACGGCGCACGTCCGCCAGGTGGGCCAGCTCCCGCTGGTCGTAAAGGGGGACGGCTTGGCCGTCCTTGGGGAGTTCCAGCTGGGGCGTGGACAGGTCGCCGCGAAAGTATGCCCAGAGGCTCCGGCTGGCCTCGAGGAGCTCTTTTTCGGTGAACCCAGTGGCGGCCGGCCGATCGAGGGCGCGGAACTCGTACGCATAAAAGGAGGGAGAGAAGGCCACGCTTTCCAAGGCAAGGGCGAGGACGAGAACCGGCAGAGCGACGGCCAGGAGCGCCGCCGCCCCGCCGGCGAGGATGTCTTTGGCTTGTTTCACGCAGGTACCTCCCAAAGGGAATTACCGCTTTATTATACCATGCGAAGCAGAAAAAGGCTGTTTTCGTCCGAGAAGTTGATACAATTCTTTCTTGAAAAACCCTCTTTCGCTTTGATATACTTCACCTTAACCGCGCACACGCATGAGGAAGCGATGGCGCGGTTACGAACAAGCACCCCCTGGAAGCTACTTAAGGAGGAATGCTTGATGTCGCTTATCGCCAGAACCTGGTCCGAGCGACAGGTGATCCTGGATAACCGTGGGCAAATCTGCCGGAACACAGCCGAGCTTCTCGAGAGCCAGCTTTTTTTGGAAACGGTGAAGCGTTTCTTGGCCGAGCTCCGGGCTAGGCAGTCTCCTCTTCTTGAGCTCCTGGCGCCGCTAGGCGCGCAAAATGACACGGCCCAGGTTCAAGCCCTCGTTACGGTGCTTCGGGAGCTGGGGCGAATGCCCCTAGCCAGAGTGCGCGAGTCCTTTCCTGCGCTGGCTCCGCTTCTCAACCAACCAGAGCTCCTGCACCAGTTTGTGGAGGAACTCTATGACTACTGGCGCCGTTTCGACCGCTTCCTTGTTTGTTATTCGGAAGAGAGGGGCGGGGAAGAGCTGGATCAGCGCCCTTACCGCACCTTCAATGAGCGCATGGAAAGGCTCACCCACCTGGTGCGGGCGGCCTACCGGGATATCTGTGAGAATATCACCGGTACTCATCCGCGCATTTACCGCCAGGTTCCGGCTGGCGTACAGGTGGGAGTGATCGTCACAGGCAAAACCTGGCCCTGCCCCGGTGCACCCTACCGGGTACTGGCAAACATCCCTTTTATCCGCCAGCTGATGCTGCGCCCGCCGCTTGTTATCGACCCGCCCATGAACAAGCGCACCGGTACATTTCAGCTGGTCGGTGATAATCCGCTGGTAGGCCTCGACATTGACCCGGCGGAATGGCTGTGCTACCCGGCGCGCGTAGGGCCGCTGACCGTCTTCATTTATTTTCACCAAATGTTCTTCGGCCTCGGGTGCTCGCTGGCGAACCTCTTTGAATTGGCTGAGGATGAGGATATCGAGCGGGGACCGGATGCTATCTACCTCTACGGTGCTCCGGCCGAGGCTATGGCCCGGTTCGGGGAACTTCCTACTGTCTTCTACGATGACGAAGCTGCCGGGCTCTTTGTTGGTGCGGTTCCGGGCGAGGACCGTTTCGGCTACTTTGGCTACCTCAAGAAGATGGTTCTCACCCTGCACAACGTAATCGTGATGAAAAAACTCGGCCGGCTGCCTTTTCATGGTGCCCTGACCCGTATCCAGCTGAGGGACGGGACCAAGGCCACGCTGCTTATTTGGGGCGACACAGGCGCGGGCAAGTCTGAGACCCTCGAGGCATTGCGCATCCTGGGGGATGAGCACATCCGAGAGCTCAAGGTTATCGCGGACGATATGGGTTCCCTCGAAATTGCGCCTGACGGGAAGCTAGTAGGGTACGGCACAGAGATCGGCGCCTTCTTGCGGCTGGACGACCTTCAGCCTGGTTATGCGCTACGGCAAATCGACCGCGCCATCATCATGAGCCCGCAGAAAGTGAACGCCCGTACCGTACTGCCCATCACCACCCTGGCAGAGATACTGAAGGGCTATGCCATAGATTACCTTCTGTACGCCAACAACTATGAGGAGATAACCTCCGCAAAGCCCATTGTGGAACCTTTCGCCAGCCCGGAGGAGGCGCTCGGCGTTTTCCGGGCCGGATATGCCATGGCTAAGGGGACGACCACGGCTGTAGGACTCGTCCAGAGCTATTTTGCCAATCCCTTTGGCCCACCGCAGTATCGAGATCTCCACGAAGAACTGGCCGCCCGTTACTTTGAGGCGGCCTTCCGGGCCGGCGTTTACGTAGGGCAGTTGCGCACCCGCCTGGGAATACCGGGCTACGAACGTAAAGGACCCGAGGCGGCCGGCCGGGAATTGCTTAAGCTTTTGGCCGAGCGTGGAAGCGGCAAGTGCATGCCGGGGACAGTGTCTGCCGCTCAGGCGGCTCAGGCCGACAGCCCGGACAGAGCGGCGCCGGCTGGGAGCGGCCGGCTTGAGCATAAGTTGACGCGGGAGATGGTTAGCCCGGACCTGGTGGACTAGCCGGCCGGGGATTGTCGCTCGCTCTGAAAACCGATACAATCAAGGGAGAAAGAGGGGTCGACATGACGGCACAGCTTTCTCCCTGTTTTCTTTGCCCGCGGGAGTGCGGGGCGCGGCGAAGCGAGGGGGAAAAAGGCGTCTGTGGAGCGGGGAACCGGATACGGGTGGCCCGCCTGGCGCTGCACGCCTGGGAAGAGCCCTGCATCAGCGGTACGCGCGGCTCGGGCACGGTTTTCTTTAGCGGCTGCAACCTGCGCTGCATCTACTGCCAGAACGCGAAGATAAGCTGGGAAGGCTTCGGCAAGGAAATGACCCCGGCAGAGCTGGCCGGCGGTATGCTGCGCCTTCAAGAGGCGGGCGCCCACAACATCAACCTGGTAACGGCCGCCCCCTATGTGCCGCTCGTGGTGGAGGCTTTGGACATTGCCCGGGCGAAGGGGCTGCACCTACCAGTAGTATACAACACCAGCGCCTATGAAAAGGTGGAGACCCTGCGGCTGCTTAAGGGCTACGTGGACGTCTACCTTCCCGATCTGAAGTACGCTTCAGAGGAAACGGCGCGGCGGCTTTCAGGAGCTCCGGACTACTTTGCCGTGGCCACGGCCGCCATCTACGAGATGCTCGAGCAAGTCGGGGGTGAGCCGGTGTTCGACGGCGCCGGGTTAATGGAGCGCGGTCTAATCGTCCGCCACCTGGTACTTCCCGGGCATTTGCCCGAAACGCAGGCGGTACTCACCTGGATTCGCGACAACCTGCCGCGCACCGTGCCGGTTAGTCTCATGGCCCAGTACCTGCCGTATCACAAGGCTCAGTACTTCCCGCCGCTCGACCGCCGCCTCACAGAAGACGAATACAACCTGGCCCTGGCCGCCTTCTTCGACCTGGGGTTGGAAAACGGCTGGGCACAGGAGCTTTCCGCTGCGGACGCAGAGTTCATCCCTGCCTTTGATCTGACGGGCTGCCAGGAGGAGCCCAAGAAAGAATGACCCCGTCCCGGGTCTGCGGAAAGCAGGGTTGAGGACAGGGCATAGGTGCGCCTACAGCCACGAACTGGTCGTAGCTTCCGGTTCCAGGTACTTAAAAAGTTCCTCGGCGGCCTTCATACGGTGTTCCTCCACCAATCGGCCTGCCGTCTCGGCATCGCCGGCCTTCACGGCGCGGACGATGGCTTCGTGTTCCTTTAGGGACTCTGCTGCCCGCACAGGGGAGAGCAGGAACACGGCGCGCAGGCGGTCCCGCCGCGCCCAGAGGTCATCCAGGATTTTGACCAAGTGCTTGTTGCCGCTCGCCACGTGGATGGTCCGGTGGAACTTCTTGTTTAAGAGGCCGTATTCCCTCGGCTTGTCGTCTTTTACGTACTGGCGCATGGTGGCCAGCATGGCCTCGAGTTCCTCGAGCACCTCAGGCGTCATTCGCCGCACGGCCTCACGCGTTGCCAGCCCTTCCAGTTCGCGGAGGATGGGAATATCTTCTTTAATGTCTTCCACCGAGATGCTGGAGACTATCGCTCCTACGTTCAGCGTCCATTTCACATACCCTTCCGCGTCCAGGCACTTAAGCGCCTCGCGCACAGGCTGGGTACTCACGTGGAGCTTCTGGGCAAGATCGGCCATGACGAGGCGGGTACCTGGTTTAAGCTGGCCGCTGATGATGGCTTCCTTTATGGCATCGTAAACCATGTCGCTTTTAGATCTAATTCGGGTTGCGCTCTGCTGCCGGGCCAATAGGGACCCCTCCTAAATGATGAAGCGGCGTAAATGATAACACACTTTCGTTTTCATTCAACAGAGAGAAAGCCAATTCCTTCAGTTGGCATGACCAAAAATGAGGTCCATTCCCTAATTGTTCAACCTGCACAAATGTATAAGGAAGGAAACCTGGAACCGGAGTGGTATATATCGTATATGCGCTCTTGGAAAGAGCACACTCTTCGGGCGCGATTGGCTCCCATGATGCGAGGAGGAGAATAAATAATGGAGAAAAAGCCTTATCGCAGCAGTATCATCGTAGACGGAATCGACCGGGCCGGCATGCGGGCGCACTTAAAAGCTATCGGCCTTATCGACGAAGAACTGTCACGGCCCTTTATCGGCGTTGTGAATTCCTGGAACGAAATGCACCCGGGGCACAAGCACCTGCGCGAGGTGGCCCAGGCGGTTAAGGATGGGGTGCGCCTGGCGGGCGGGGTGCCGCTCGAGTTCAACACGGTCAGCATCTGCGACGGCATTGCCCAAGGGCACATCGGCATGTGCTACGTCCTGCCCAGCCGGGAGGTGATTGTGGATTCGGTAGAGGTGGTTACGGAAGCCCAGCAGCTGGACGGCCTGGTGCTTATCGCCTCCTGCGACAAGATCGTCCCGGCAATGCTCATGGCTGCAGGCCGGCTCAACCTGCCCGCAGTGGTGGTGACCGGGGGACCGATGCTTCCCGGGAAGTTCCAGGGGCGGGATCTGGCCATCTACGAAATCCGGGAAGCGGCCGGGCTGCTTAAGGCCGGTAAAATGACGCCGGAAGAGTTTAAGGAAATGGAAGAGAACATCTGCCCCTCGGCCGGTTCCTGTGCCATGATGGGCACGGCGAACACCATGTCCTGTGTGGCCGAGGCTTTGGGGCTTACCGTTCCAGGGTGCGCAACGACCCATGCCGTGTATTCCCGCAAACTGCGGCAAGCCAAAAAGAGCGGCATGCTGGTGGTAGAGCTGGTGAAGAAGGGCATCCGGCCGCGAGATATTGTGACGCGTTCTTCCTTCGCCAATGCCCTCACCGTAGCCATGGCCTTGGGAGGCTCTACCAATACCCTGCTTCACATCCCGGCGGTGGCCCACGAATTCGGCTATACGGTGACGGCGGACGACTTCGAGGAGACCAGCCGGCGCACGCCGCATCTCGTGAACGTGAAGCCTTCGGGCAAGTACACCCTCTTCGACTTCGATCTGGCGGGCGGGGTTCCCGCTCTCATGAAAGAACTCGGCGAGAAGTACCTCGACCTGGACGCGCGGACGGTATCCGGCAAAACCTGGCGGGAGATTTTGCCCGGCTTCCGCAACCGCGACGAGCGGGTGATCACGCCGCTTTCGCAGCCCCTCCACGAACAGGGCAGCCTGGCCATCCTCAAGGGGAACCTGGCGCCGGAGGGGGCGGCGGTCAAACAATCGGCCGTCTCGCCCACAATGTTAGTGCACACGGGTCCGGCCCGGGTATTCAATTCCCAGGAAGAGGCCGTCGCCGCCATGTTCGCCGGGAAGATAAACCGGGGCGACGTTATTGTGATCCGTTACGAGGGCCCCAAGGGCGGGCCGGGGATGCGGGAGATGCTGGCGGCCACCTCGGTGCTCATGGGACTGGGGTTGGGCGACAGCACGGCCCTCGTCACCGACGGGCGCTTTTCTGGAGCCACACGGGGTCCGTGTGTCGGTCATGTGGCGCCAGAGGCGGCGGCAGGCGGCCCCATCGCGCTGGTTGAAGAGGGGGACCTCATTACCATCGATATCCCGGGCCGCGCGCTGACCATACACGTGAGCGATGAGGAGTTGGCCGAGCGGCGGCGGCGCTGGAGCCCGCTTCCGCCCAAGGTGGAGAGCAAATACCTGCGCCGCTACAGCCGTCTCGTGGACAGCGTGTGGCGGGGCGCGGTGCTCAGGGATGAGCTTTAGACGCTGAGCTTACACCATGCCAAGCTAAGCAGGAGGAGGCAGCCGGATGAACCTCGAGGAGGTACGGGCAGCGGCCAAAGAAAAGCTTAAGGGCCTCTGCCGCATGTGCCCTGTCTGCGACGGCAGGGCCTGTGCAGGCGAGGTGCCGGGATTCGGTGGAATAGGCAC
>JASKLG010000052.1 GCA_030153805.1 Bacillota bacterium
TGGCCCCACTGGTCCCGCCTGCGGCGCACCGTGCTCGTGTCGGTCGTCATCCTGCTTCTTGTTTTTACCTGGCGGGGCGCGGGTTTTGGACCACCTGCTCTCACCGTGGATTTTCTCGCCGTCGGTCAGGGAGATGCCATCCTTATCCGCGCGCCTTCCGGCCAGGCCGCTCTGATCGATGCAGGGCCGCGGCAGGTCTTGAACGGCCGGGTGTGGGATGCCGGGGAGAACATAGTGCTTCCTTACCTCAGATCACAGGGTGTGCACCGGCTGGAAGTCCTCTTTCTCACCCATGGTGATCTAGACCATACCGGTGGTGCTCCGGCGGTGCTGTCGGGGCTGCCCGTCGGGGCCGTCGTTGCCCCTCCCGGTTTCGAGCGAACAGGTCCTTTTCTCGTTTTGGATCTGCTACGCGAAAAAGGGATCCCCCTTTACACGGCGAGCCGCGGCTTCAAAGTGAACTTGGGGCAGGGAGTAGAACTTATCGTATACAGCCCGCCGGCTACGTCCCTCGCTTCCGACAGCCCGGAAAACGACAACTCGCTTATCATTTATTTGCGCTACGGCGGAAGCGGTTTTCTTTTCATGGGCGATGCCGGGGAAGTGGCGGAAAGAGCCCTCCTGAAAGCAGGGGCTCCGCAGCCGGTCCAGGTCTTAAAGGTGGCCCACCACGGGTCGGCCGGCGGTACGGGGGAAGAATTCCTGGAAGAGATCCGACCTAAAATCGCTGTGATCTCTGTTGGAAAAAACAATTTCGGCCATCCCAGCCCGGCAACCATAGGGCGGCTTGTGGCCGGCGGCGCCACCGTCTTCCGGACGGATCAAGTGGGGCAGGTGCGCGTTCTAACGGACGGAGAAAAAATACGGGTGGTTACGAGAAGGAAGGGCGGCGAGGATATACCATGACCTGGCAGGAACTCTGGCGGCAATTGGACGAAAAAAAAGTAGCGCCTTGCTACCTCCTGTGGGGCGAGGAAGAACACCTCCTGCGCCTGACCGTGGCCAAAATCGAGGAGGCGCTCGCTCTGGGCGATTTGCGTGACCTCAACTACGAGCGTCTGGACGCGCAGGAGGTGGATGGCGGGCGCCTGGAGTCGGCCGTGTGTGCGTTTCCCTGGCTGGCGCCCCGCCGGTTGGTTGTCCTAACCGGGCTTAAACTGGCCGGTACGGATAAAGGAGCAGGAACACGCGAAGAAGAAAACAAAGTGGCCGGAGAAGAGCCGGAAGGAACCACCTCAAGATTGGAACGAGAGCTTCTGGATCTTCTGGGCAGGCTCCCGGCTACAACCTGCCTGGTGTTGGTCGCGTCTGGACCGGTGGATATAAGGCGCCGCCTGGTGAAGGCGGTGGCGAAGGCGGGAGTAGTGCAGGAGTTTCCGCGCCTCAAGGGGCAGGAGCTGGAGAGGTGGCTTAAAGAGCGCGGCCGGAAACTCGGGCTGAAGTGGGAGCGCGGGGCCGCCGAACTCTTGGCGGCGCGAGGCGAGGGGGGCCTTGAACAGTTAGAGCAGGAACTTAAGAAACTCGCCGCGTACACGGAACCTTCTGGGGTGGTGCGGCGGGAGGACGTGGAACTTTTGGTGCCGGAGGCCAAGTCCGCTCGCGTATTCGATCTTATCGATGCTGTGCTGGCCGGCGAGAGCGAGCGCGCCCTGCACCTTCTCTCCCGCCTCTTGGAGCAGGGGGAAACTCCCCTCGGGTTGGTGGCGCTCCTGGCCAGGCAGGTGCGCCTCATTATGGCGGCGAAGGAGGCCAGGGAAAAAGGGAACCGCCCCGGTACGTTGGCCGCGGTGCTGAAAGTCCATCCGTATGTGGCGCAAAAACTGGAGGGGCAGAGCAGTCGCTTCACCTGGGAAGACCTTTACCGGCTCATTCAGGCTTTGGCCCGCGCGGATCAGAAGCTCAAGAGCTCAACGCTGAGCCCTAATCTAATACTTGAGGAAATTATTTTAGGCCTAAGCCCAAAGGGAAAATAAAAAAGCGTGCTCGGGCACGCTTTTTTTCAACCGACCTGCGCTGTAGCCTTGGCCAGCTTACGGCTGAGGCGCGATTTCTTGCGCGCAGCATTATTTTTATGCAGGACGCCTTTGGCAGCAGCCTTGTCAATAACGCTGAAGGCCTTGGCCAGGGTTGCCCGAATAAGCTCCGGGTCAGCTTGATTCAGGGCCTCGTTGAAACGGCGAATGGCCGTACGAACGCGTGACTTGATGGCCGCATTCCGCAGGCGCCGTTTCTCGGCCACCTTAATCCTTTTGATTGCCGATTTGATGTTGGCCACTATTTCTCACCCCCTTGGCTACGGCCAGTGCCTCACATTCACTAGCACATTGTACCATGCAGGCCTGAGAAAAGCAAGGTTCCTTAACAGCGCCCTGGGCTTTCTTGATTCCCACCACGCTTTTTCACAGGTGGTTCTAATTCTTCCAGCCCGGCCGCCTCTGTCCTCGGCGGTCTAAGCGCACCTTCAGGCGCATACTGTTTTTCTGTAGAGAACAGGCCGCCCAACGCGGCGGGACCCTGAGCGGGGTGAAAATGTTGCGCTTTCACCTGGTGCGAATTCGCTGGCGGCCGGGGCGCGTTTGGCGTAGCCCTCTTGTAAAGAGCCTATTCCTTGTAACCTGCGCTTTTTGCGCCGTGGCACTCGGCGTTTCTTGGGTTCCTCGCCTAAAACTGCCGCAGGCCGTACCCACCTTTGCCTCAGGGGAAGGAGAAAGGCCGGGTCTCTACGGCTGGGCAGTAGAGCTCTTAGAACGTTATCCAGTAGATTTTGTCGCCGTCCTCGATCAGGGCCTTCCGCTTAAGCCACTGCGAACCGCGGGAAGCGGGGAGCTAGAACCTTCAGGCGGTGCGCCTAAGTTTAAAGGGTCTTCCTTTTCCCTGCGCGACCTGGGGCTACCCCTTACGGGTGGCCCGCTGGCTTTCTTTGAAAGTGAACTTCCCCTGTTTGCTCCTCTGGGACGTGGCGTAGCGCGGCCGGAGCGCCCGCCGGTAGCTGAGGAGCCTGAGCCTTCACCGCCGGAGGTTCAGGGACCTGTCGTTCCCGAACCCCCGGCCCGGCCGGTGCAGGCAGCAAGCGGTCCACCGCTGGTGGCGGTCTACCATACGCACACTTCGGAAGATTACGTCCCCAGCGCCGGGGCAAGCCATACCTACGGTAGAAAAGCCGGCATCGTAAGGGTAGGGGAGACTCTGGTTCAGGCCTTGAAAGAGCGCGGCATTCCTGCTGTGCACGATACTACCTGTCACGATGACGAGAAATTCCGGGAAGCTTATCTTCGCTCGGTTCAAACCGCCGAGCGCTTGGTTAAAGCCAACCCTGAACTGAAGATGCTTCTCGACGTGCACCGCGATGCTCCGTCGAGCAATGCCGCCGAATCCCGTGCCCTGACTACGGCCGAGATAAACGGACAAAAGGTGGCCCGCATTTACCTCATTGTCGGCACGGACCGGCTGGGATTAGCCCACCCTAATTGGGAGCAAAACCATGCCTTTGCCTTAAAACTGCAGCAAAAACTGGAGACCCTTTACCCCGGCCTTTCCCGGGGTATCAAGATCGACACGGCCCGCTTTAACCAGCATTTGCATCCTCATGCCCTTCTCGTGGAAATCGGGGGGGACCAAAATACTCTGGCCGAGGCAGAACTGGGAGCGCGTTACCTGGCGGATGCCATCGCCGCGCTGCTGCCGGAGCTTAACTGAGCGAAATATCGCAGCGCTTCTGTTTCCAGATGTTGAACTTACCCCTAGAAATGAGGTGCCACATACGAATATAATAAAGTTCAGACTCTAGATCCGGGAGGACCTTGGTTGGATATTAATTTTTTCAATTCCGTTCTTAGAGCCTGCGACGAGGTAGTCTTTCAGGTGTTCGGCCTAAAGGGCCAGCGCGGACGCCTCCATTTGAAGAAAGGCCCTTTCTTGCCGGAAGATATCCTTATCATTTTTCAAGTTCAGGGCGACGAGGTAACTCCGGTGGCGCTGTTTTTGGAACAGCGCCTGGGGATAGACCTTGCCTCACAGCTTTTAGGCAGCATAAGCGTAACTTCTTTAACAGACCTTGCCCGGTCGGCTTTGGGTGAGCTGGGGAACATGATCATGGGGCGAGCGGTAAACCTCCTCGCGGCAGAAGGAACCAGGGTTACGATAAGCGGCTCCAAAGTTCTTACGGGCCGGGAGCTTCAGGCCGATCCTTGCGCCTCGGAGGACAAGCGCTGCCTGGTGATACCCTTTGAGTTTGGCCGGGGACGAATTGAGATTAACGTTCCTTTAGGCTGAGTGCCTCGGGATCTGTTGCTGAGGGTCTGTGCGCATGGTATAATTTTTTGGTAGCAAAGTCTAAAGTCTTAAGAAAGCGTGAGCGCTAGTGCCCGAAAAGACAGCTTACATCCGCAATTTTTCCATCATCGCCCATATCGACCACGGCAAGTCCACCCTGGCCGACCGCATTCTAGAGCTCACCGGAACTCTCAGCCCGCGCGAGATGACTGACCAGGTTTTGGATCGGATGGATCTGGAACGGGAACGGGGTATCACCATTAAGCTGCAGCCGGTACGGATCAAGTACCGGGCGCGCGACGGCGGGGAGTACGAGTTGAATCTTATCGATACGCCGGGACACGTGGATTTCACCTACGAGGTTTCCCGGAGCTTGGCCGCCTGCGAGGGCGCCCTCCTGGTAGTTGATGCCACGCAGGGAATCGAAGCGCAAACCCTGGCCAATACCTACCTGGCCCTCGAACACAATCTGGCAATTATTCCAGTGATCAACAAAATCGACCTCCCCAGCGCAGACCCGGAGCGCGTGCGGCGCGAGCTGGCCGATGTCCTCGGCCTGGACCCGGACGAAGCCCTTTTGGTGAGTGCCAAGACGGGCGAGGGAGTGCCCGACGTGCTGGAGGCCGTAGTGAACCGCATTCCTGCGCCCAAAGGTTCGAGTGAAGCCCCCCTGGCTGCCCTGATTTTTGACTCGATATTTGACCCTTACCGGGGGGTTATCGCCTACATCCGGGTGATGCAGGGTACGGTCCGGCCCGGCCAGAAGATTCGCCTCATGGCCACCGGGAAAGACTACGAGGTAGACGAGGTTGGGGTCTTCCGCCCGGCCTTGACGCCTGTAGACTCTCTGGGCCCGGGCGAGGTCGGCTACCTTACTGCCGGCATCAAGAACATCCGTGACGCGCGCGTGGGCGATACCGTCACTGAAGCCGAGCGCCCGGTGGCGGCTCCTCTTCCCGGTTACCGGCGCCTGCGTCCGATGGTCTATTGCGGCCTCTACCCGCAGGAGACTAACGACTATGATCACCTGCGCGAAGCCTTGGAAAAACTGCAGCTCAACGACGCGGCGCTGGTGTTCGAACCGGAAAAATCGGAGGCGTTGGGGTTTGGCTTCCGGTGCGGCTTTTTGGGCCTCCTTCATATGGAGATCGTCCAGGAACGCCTGGAGCGCGAGTTTGGGGTAGAGCTTGTTGCCACGGCACCCAACGTCGTCTACGAGGTAACCAAGACCAACGGCGAGGTCATCGCAGTTGAGAATCCGGCGAAACTCCCGCCGCCGACGGAAATTGCCGCCTTGGCCGAGCCTTACGTGCGGGCGACGATTATTGTGCCCAGCGAGTTTGTCGGGCCGGTTATGGAGCTCGCGCAGGAAAAGCGCGGCACCTACCAGAACATGGAATATCTGGACATGACGCGCGTGCTCCTCACCTACGACCTGCCCCTGGCCGAGATTATTTTCGATTTCTTCGACCTCTTAAAATCCCGGACCCGCGGTTACGCCAGCTTGGATTACGAGTACCTGGGGCACCGGCGCAGCGACCTGGTAAAGCTGGACATTTTAATTAACGGTGAACCGGTGGATGCCCTGTCGCTCATCGTACACCGGGAGCGGGCCCAGGCGCACGGCCGGCAGCTGGTGGAGAAACTCAGGGGACTCATTCCGCGCCAGCTCTTTGAAATACCCATCCAGGCGGCCATAGGAGGGCGTGTCATTGCCCGGGAAACTGTGCGGGCGCTGCGCAAGGATGTTTTGGCCAAGTGTTACGGCGGCGATGTCACGCGCAAGCGTAAACTCCTCGAGAAGCAGAAGGAAGGAAAAAAGCGCATGAAGCAGGTGGGGAACGTGGAAATTCCCCAAGAGGCCTTCATGGCCGTTCTCAGGGTGAAGTAAATGCCCGACAGAGCGTTTTCTTTGCCGCCGGCCCTTTATATCCATGTACCTTTCTGCCGGCGCAAGTGTCACTACTGCGATTTTGCCTCCGTACCGCTTGAGGCCGACCTAGTAAAGAGATACCTCAGCGCCTTAAAACGGGAAGCAGAAAGGGAACTCGCCTCCTGGCCGGCCGGCTGGGAGGTCCCTTCTATTTATATAGGGGGCGGCACGCCTACCGTGCTTGAACCGGAGGACCTGGAGGAGGTGCTGGCCGTAGCGGCGCTTTTTCCCCGCGCAAAAGGTGCCGAATGGACGGTGGAAGCCAATCCCGGTACTGTGAACCGGGAAAAGCTCGCCCTCCTGGTGAACGCAGGCGTCAACCGCTTAAGTCTCGGGGTTCAGAGTTTTGACGACGACCTTCTTTCTTTCTTGGGGAGAATTCATACGGCGCGGGAGGCGGAAGAAGCCTGGGATATGGCGCGGGCGGCGGGGTTTTACAATCTGAACCTCGACCTCATTTACGCCATACCGGGACAGGCACTTTCAACCTGGCGCCGGACGCTGAAAAGGGCGCTTTCGCTTCGACCGGAGCACCTTTCGGCCTACAGCCTCACCATTGAACCTGGTACAGAGTTCGGGCGCCGGGCGCAGGCGGGAAGCCTTACGCCTGTGGCAGAGGAACTCGACCTCAGCATGTACCGCGCGGCCCAAGAGCTGCTGGGGGAAGCAGGGCTTAAACAGTACGAGATTTCGAACTTTGCCCGCTCCGGCTTTGAATGCCGGCACAACTTGGTTTACTGGTGCAACGAACCCTACCTTGGCCTGGGACCGGCAGCCACTTCTTACTTAAGGGGTGTGCGGCGCACGAACCGCGAAAACGTCGGAGAATACGTCCGGGCGCTGGCGGAGGGAGAAGATCCGGCGGCCGTCAGGGAAATTGCCACTTCGTCTTTGGCTATGGCGGAAACAGTAATCTTAGGTCTGCGCCTGATATCAGGTATTACCTGGGAGAGGTTCGCCAATCGTTTCGGCTGCGATCTCCGGGATGTATTTGCCGAGCGCATCCGGCGCCTTACCGGGGCCGGCCTGCTGGAGGCCGATGAGCGGGGGCTGCGCCTTACTTCGCGGGGTCTGCCCGTGGCGAACCGGGTTTTTCAGGAGTTCTTGCCGTAGGAGCTACCCTGAAAACACGGATACCCATAGCTGCTCAGGACAAACCGAGGCCGAGGGGCACCCCCCCCGCAGGGCGCGTTACGTACCGCATTAGAGGAGAGGCGTCAGGTTAGCGCTTGCAAACCCAGTGGGGCGCACCTAATTCGAATCCCCTTGCCACATCAGAGTGACTCTGCTGTTGCGCCGGGCGCTGAACCTGACCCCAACCGTAGAACGCAGGCGAGCGAGGGAAAGCGCGGGCGGTGTTTGAGGCCATTAGGGCCGAGTTCTGCCCGCGCCCCGAGCGAGCCGAGTTCGCTCGTCCTGAGGTCGTTCGCGCCCCAGGGGGATGCCCGCGGGCCCACGCGGGCTGAGTTTTCAACCCTCTGCTGGTGCCGCTGGCAGCATGGGCGTCTACCTTGTAAGGGAAGACTGTGGGCCAGAGCGAATAAGCCCTGCTTCTTGACAAGGGTCGGCTTTGGTGTTATCGTGAGGGTGGACTACGTTAGCACTCTCGCACCGAGAGTGCTAAGAATGCATAAAAAGGATTAAGGATAAGGAAAAAGCTTAGGGGGAGGGTAAGGAGGTGGGGAAAAGTGTTGAGCGAACGCAAGCAGAAGGTGCTTGAAGCTGTGGTCCGCGAGTATATCAGTACAGCGGAGCCCGTAGGATCGCGCACACTCTTTCGCCGCCACAACCTGGGTGTAAGTTCGGCCACCATTCGCAATGAGATGGCCGATTTGGAAGAGATGGGTTATCTGGAGCAGCCGCATACTTCAGCGGGCCGGATTCCGTCCGACCTAGGGTATCGCTTCTATGTAGATAACCTCATGCAGGCAAATCCGCTGCCTGAGGGGGAGCAAGAACTCCTCCGGCAGGTCCCGGCTTCGGGAATAACCGAAACCGACATTCTTCTGAGCCAGGTATCGCGGCTTCTGTCCCAAGTTTCTAATTACATCAGCCTGGTGCTCGGCCCGCGGACTGACCGGGGGGTGCTGCGCACCTTAAAACTGGTACCGCTGGAAGAGCACGTGGCTATGGCCGTCCTGTTTACCGATCAAAGGAAAGTCGAAAGCCGCGTACTGGTGCTGCCGCCGCAGGTGGAGCCGGAGGATTTGGAAGGCCTCTCCCGCTACTTTACTCGCCGCCTGGCCGGGCGGCCGCTGGAGGAAATTACGGGCGAGCTTCTCACCACTTTGTATTTGGAACTCTTGGAGGATTACTGCGCAAAGCGCGACCGGCTGGCGGAGCTGGGCCAAGCTCTGGTGAACTGGCTGGCCGGCGGAGGGCGGCGGGTAAAAGTTTACACCGGCGGGACGCAGAACATCCTGCGCCAGCCTGAGTTTCAAGACCTAGAAAAAGTGCGCCGCCTGCTTGCCCTCCTCGAGGAGGAAGAACTCCTTCACAAGCTCTTGGAGAGGGAACCGGGTGTAACCGTAACCATCGGCCAAGAAAACGAACTGCCGGCCGTGCGCGAGTGCACGGTGGTTACTTCCACCTACAGCGTCGACGGTGAACCGGTGGGCGTGCTGGCCATCCTGGGGCCGACGCGCATGGACTATGCCCACGTCATATCTCTACTTGAATACATGGCCGGCTGTCTAAGCGAGGCTTTTGCCAACATTTCGGTGCGGCGTACTGTGGCTATGCCAAAACAAAAAACTGCGGCAAAGGAGCCAGTTTAGGCCGCGGGATAGAGAAAGGGGAAAGTAGCATGAAACAAAACAGCAGTGGGGCCGAAGTCGACGAACGTCTGGCAGCCTTGCTTTCCAACGCCAATGCCATTCGCGCCATTGCCGCGGCCGTGGAGGGGACCATCGGTCCCAAAGGGCTGGACACTATGCTGGTGGACCGTTTCGGTGAGGTTACCATTACTAACGACGGCGTCACTATACTCGAGCAAATGGATGTAAACCACCCGGCCGCGCGCCTCTTGATCAACACGGCGCGTGCCCAGCAGGATGAGATCGGTGACGGTACCACCACCGCCACTATTTTAGCCAGCGCGCTCATTAGTGAGGGCGTGAACCACGTGGTGCGCGGGGTACCGGTGGCCCGGGTTATTGAGGGGCTGCGTTTTGGCATAAAGCGCGCTCTGGATATTATCAACGGACACGCCCGGCCGGTGAGCGGGCTGGAAGATCCGGTCCTGGAGCGTATTGCCTACATTGCCGGACGGGAAAATGCGGATATTGCGGAGCTGGTGGTGAAGGCGGCCCGGCTTATCGGTGAAGAAAAACTCAAAGACCAGAACTTTAAGCTGGCCGACACGGTTCTTGCCCAGGAAGGAGCCGAGAACGAGGTGTTCATGGGCCTGGTGCTCGACCGCGAGCGGCTGAACGGCCAGATGCCCCAGGAGAAAGAAAATGTACGGGTGCTCGTTCTGGACGATGCTTTGGAGCCGGAAGAGATCGAAGAAGAGGCTTTAGGTACGGAGACGGGGTTTACTAAGTACCTGGAACTGCAGGAAGAATTCCGCACCAACCTCAAGAAGCTTACCCAACTGGGGATCGGCCTGGTGGTGGTGAGCCGGGGCGTCCACAACATTGCCGAAGAAATTCTTACCGACGCCGGCGTGTTTGTGGTGGACGATGTGGCGGAAGACGATCTCAGGCTCGTGGCCGAGCATACGGGTGCGCGCGTAGTGAAGCGTTCCGCCCTAAAGAAGGAGCCTTCTGATTTAGAAGCATACCTCGGCTTTGCCGGTCGTGTTTATGAGGATGAGAGGCTGGGCCACGTGCGCCTTCTGGGCGGCAAGGGTAAACCTATGGCCACGATTCTAGTAGGGGCATCTACAGAAGAAGTGGTGGGCGAACGCCAGCGCATTGCCCGCGATGCCGCTTCCTCACTGCAGGCGGCGGTTCGCGGCGGCATTGTACCGGGCGGCGGGGCGCTGGAGATTGCCGTGGCCCGCGAGCTGGCCCGTGCCCGCGACGAGAAGCGCGGAATGAGCGCCTACGGCGTAGACTGCGTGGTAGAAGCCCTTAAACGGCCGCTGGGCCAAATTGTGGCCAATGCCGGTTTTAACCCGCTGGAGAAGATCGAAGAGGTCTGGGCGGCCCAAAACGAAGCCGGGCAGGACGACCTGGGTATCCACTGCGATACCGGCCAGGTGGTCTCGATGCTGGCCGAAGGCATTGCCGACCCGGCTCTGGTGAAAATCCACGCCCTCAAGGCGGCGGGCGAGGTGGCCGAGGCGATCTTACGCATCGACACCATCATCAAGCGCAAGGACCCGGTGAGCCCGCCGGGGCCGGTGCAGGAAGCGCCGGAAAGCGCCGCCTTGGATTTCTAGGCGCGGGGGTGAAAAGGTTGCCAGAGGAAGAAAAGGAAAAGGTAGAGGTTGAGGCCGGGGCTGAAGCTGCGTCATCTGCCCAAGAGGCCGAGACCTCGGCGGAGGCAGATGCCGCCTTTCATGCGGAAGTAGAGGAGCTTAAGGCAAAGCTGGCCGTGGCCGAGGAAAAGGCGGCCGATTACCTGGCGCAGCTTACGCGGCTCAAGGCCGATTTCATTAATTACCGGCGCCGCGTGGAGCGGGAGCACGCCGAGCTTACCGAATATGCCAACGCCCGGCTCCTCAAGGAGCTCCTTCCGGTTCTGGATAACCTGGAGCGTGCCCTGGCCGCCGGGGAGGATGCTCCGGCCGAGGCCCTGCGCCAGGGTGTGGCTCAGGTGGTCAAACAATTCCTGACGGTGCTGGAAAAGGAAGGTGTTACCCCCCTCGACCCCGGCCTGGGGCAGCCGTTCGACCCGGAGCACCAGGAGGCGCTCCTCAGGGAAGAAGGCGGGGCGGAGGTGGTAGTGGCCGAGCTCCAGCGCGGCTATCGTTACAAGGAGAAAGTGCTGCGCCCCACGCTGGTGAAGGTGGGGCCGGCACCTAAAGTGCAAGACGAAAATAAGGAACCGGCCGGTAACGAGGCTACGGCAGAAAAAGGTGCAGCTTCCGGCAACGAGGAGGTAGAGAAGGATGTCTAAGGTGATAGGCATTGACCTCGGGACCACCAACTCTGTGGTGGCGGTGATAGAGGGCGGCGAGCCCGTCGTCATCCCCAACGCTGAAGGAAGCCGGCTGACCCCATCGGTGGTGGCCTTTTCCAAAACGGGTGAACGCATGGTGGGGCAGGTGGCCAAACGCCAGGCCATTACCAACCCGGAACGTACGGTGGTTTCGATCAAGCGCCACATGGGGTCCAATTACAAGGTGCGCATCGACGACAAGGAGTACACGCCGCAGGAAATCTCGGCCATGATCCTGCAGAAGCTTAAAGCCGATGCCGAGGCCTACCTGGGCGAGAAGGTAACCAAGGCCGTAATCACGGTGCCGGCTTATTTCAGCGACAGCCAGCGGCAGGCGACCAAGGATGCGGGAACCATCGCCGGGCTGGAAGTACTTAGAATCATCAACGAACCTACAGCCGCTGCCCTGGCTTACGGCCTCGATAAGGAGGAAAACCAGACCATCCTGGTTTACGACCTGGGAGGCGGTACCTTCGACGTCTCCATCTTGGAAATTGGGGACGGTGTCTTTGAAGTAAAGGCGACAAGCGGCAACACCCACTTGGGCGGCGACGATTTTGACCAGCGCATAATCGATTACGTTGCCGAAGAATTTAAGAAGGAGCACGGGATCGACCTCCGGCAGGACAGGATGGCCCTCCAGCGCCTCAAGGAGGCGGCGGAAAAGGCCAAGATCGAGCTGTCGAGCCTTCTGACCACGACTATTAACCTGCCTTTCATCACGGCCGATGCTTCCGGCCCCAAGCACCTGGAGATGACCCTGACCAGGGCCAAATTCAATGAGCTCACCAGAGATCTGGTAGAAGCGACCATGGGGCCCACCAGGCAGGCTCTTGCCGATGCCGGGCTGGAGCCGAAGGACATCGACAAGATTATCCTGGTAGGCGGGTCTACCCGCATTCCGGCAGTGCAGGAGGCTATCCGCAACTATCTCGGCAAAGAGCCGCACAAGGGGATTAACCCGGACGAATGTGTGGCGGTGGGAGCGGCAATCCAGGCGGGTGTTCTGGCCGGTGAGGTCAAGGACGTGGTGCTCCTCGACGTGACGCCGCTTTCCCTCGGTATCGAAACGCTCGGCGGCATTTTCACCAAAATCATCGAGCGCAACACCACCATCCCGACTTCCAAGAGCCAGATTTTCACCACCGCCGCCGATGGCCAGACCAGCGTGGAGATTCACGTTCTGCAGGGCGAGCGCGAGATGGCGGCCTTCAACAAAACCCTCGGCCGCTTTGAGCTTACCGGCATTCCGCCG
>JASKLG010000053.1 GCA_030153805.1 Bacillota bacterium
TGGGTGAGGTAAAAGATCTACCGGGACTTTACCGGCAAATAGAAAAACTAGCCGCGGAGCGCCTGGGCCCGGGTAATTTTGCCCTTAAAATTCAGGATGAGCGTACGCCCGCGCTGGAAAACGTCTACTACCGCATTCACTATTATCTGGAAGAAGCTTTGACGCAGGGGAATTTCAGCACTGCAGCGGCCAAGATCCACAGTGAGGCCCAGGCAGCAGGTATAGAAGAGAGGTTTTATGTGGATGAAGGCCATATTTACCTCCAACTGCTAGATGGCCCCGCGTACCTGTACGAGGTGCGGTACCGGCCTCGGGTTTTGGCCGGAGAGAGGATGGGGCAGCTATGAAACGGGAAGTGGCCGCCGGGGTCTTAGCGGGGGTGCTTTTCTTCGCTTTTCTTTCCGGCTTTAATCTGGTACCCGTTCTTCTCTTCAGCCTCCTGGCTTACTTTCTGTATGAAACGGGTGGCCTTCGTGTCATCCGCCGCAGGCTAGGTGGCGACGACGGGCAGATTATAAGCAACGTTACCTTTCAGCAAATTGGAGGACAGGCTGCGGCCAAGAAAGAGCTTATGGAAGCATTAGAATTCATGAAAGCAGGAAACAAAGCCGAACTTCTAGGGATTCGGCCCCTAAAAGGGATTCTCTTAGTGGGCCCGCCGGGTACAGGTAAGACGCTATTGGCTAAGGCCGCAGCCACATATACCGATGCCGTGTTTCTTACTGCCGCCGGTAGCGAATTCATCGAAATGTATGCCGGCGTAGGTGCCCAGCGCGTGCGCTCGCTCTTTCAACGTGCCCGGGATGTGGCCCGCCGGGAGGGCCGTTCCAACGCCATTATCTTCATCGATGAAATAGATGTCCTGGGAGGAAGGCGGGGCCAGTATCAGGGGCACATGGAATACGACCAAACCTTGAACCAGCTCCTTACCGAAATGGACGGGATAAAAACAACCGATGGTTTTCGTATACTTGTCGTTGGGGCCACCAACCGGGAGGACATGCTCGACCCGGCTCTGTTGCGGCCGGGGCGGTTTGACCGTGTAGTGCGCGTAGACCTGCCGGATCAGGAGGGCCGGCTGCAGATTCTTCAGTTGCATACGGCTAACAAACCACTGGGTCCCGACGTGGATCTTAAACAGATCGCGCGGGAAACCTTCGGCTTCTCCGGAGCACACTTAGAGAGCTTGGCCAACGAGGCGGCCATTCTGGCCTTGCGCGAGGACAAGAAGGAGATTGAGCAGCGGCACTTCCTGGAAGCCATTGACAAGGTCAGCTTGGGTGAGAAACTGGACCGCCGGCCACAGAAGGAGGAGCTCAGGCGTGTGGCTGTGCATGAGGTAGGCCATGCTGTGGTTAGCGAGACTTTCCGCCCCGGTTCAGTTGCGGCCGTCACCATCACCTCACGGGGCCAGGCGCTCGGCTATATGCGTCAGGTCCCGCAGGATGACTATTACCTTTATACCGAAGACCAGCTGCGCGGGCAGTTGCGCATCTCGTTGGCCGGCATGGCGGCGGAAGAAGTGCTTTTGGGGAACCGCAGCACGGGAGCTCAAGGAGACCTGGAACAGGCTATAAATACGGCCAAACGAATGGTCGCGGCCGGCATGTCTCATTTAGGCATTGTTTCCCTTCCCGACCTACCGGAAGCAGAGCTTCAGGCGGCAATTAGAGAGATACTAAATGAGGAAAAAGCCGAGGCCAGGCGAATCATCGCCGAAAAGAAGGAGCTTATCGCAGATCTTGCCCGCGAACTTATGGAGAAAGAACGCCTGGAAGGAGACGAGTTGCGGGCCAGGTTGCGGGGCGGCGAAGCGGGTTGCTTTGCGGCCGCTCAAGAGAGTGCTGGGGTGCTGGCGAGTTAGCCGGCACCTTTTTTTCTAGCAGGAGAAACGAGAGGTATGGCGAAAAATAAAGACAGCGGGAAACAAAAACGGGCGCCTGGAATAATTGCGGGAAAGACGGTGAAAAGATGGAAGCAGAAATTATCTCTGTGGGAACAGAACTCTTGTTGGGCCAGATTGCCAACACCAATGCCCAGTATTTAGGCGAACGACTGGCCGAACTGGGGATCGATTTACACCGGGTGACCACGGTGGGGGACAACGCAAAGCGCCTACGCTCGGCATTAGAAGCAGCATGGGAGCGGGCCGATCTTATTATCCTCACCGGTGGACTTGGACCTACAGAGGACGATCTTACCAAGGAGACGGTAGCCGAGTTCCTCGGGCTGGAGCTCGTCTTAGATGAAGCGGTGTTGGAGCGTATCCGCTGTTTCTTTGCCCGCACCGGCCGGAACATCATGCCTCCCGCTAATGCCAAGCAGGCCCTCATTCCTGTGGGCGGGGAAGCGCTGCCTAACGAATACGGGACCGCCCCAGGCGTGTGGGTTGAAAAAGACGGCCGCATCGTAGTCATCCTTCCGGGACCGCCTTTTGAACTAAAGCCCATGTTCGAAAAAACGGTGGCCGGGAAACTGCGGCAGCGGCTGGCGGGCGAACGTAAGGTGATCAAGTCGCGCGTGCTAAAACTTTACGGCATTGGCGAATCGCATGCGGAGGAATTGGTCCGGGACCTCATCGCTTCCCAGACAAATCCGACTCTGGCTCCTTACGCCAAGGAAACGGAAATTCAGTTTAGGCTTACGGCGAAGGCCGGAAGCGAAGAGGAAGCAGAGACCATGCTGGCCTGTCTGGAAGAGAAAGTGCAGGAACGGCTAGGGCGCTACATTTTCGCCCGGGATGCGGAAACCATGCCGGAGGTCGTGGGTAGGCTGCTTTCAGTGCGTGGGGAATCCCTGGCGGTGGCGGAATCCTGCACCGGTGGGCTGGTGGCGGATTGGATAACTAATGTTCCGGGAAGTTCGGGCTATTTTTTAGGCGGTGTGGTGGCTTACAGCAATGCCTTGAAGGAAAAGCTCTTGGGCGTGCCGGCTTCGATCCTCCGGGAGGAAGGGCCGGTATCGGGCGCCGTAGCTGAAGCCATGGCCCGGGGTGTGCGTACCCTGGTGGGGGCGGATTACGGTGCTGCGGTTACAGGCCTCGCCGGTCCGGACGGTGGGACGCCAGAAAAACCGGTAGGTCTGGTTTTTGTGGCGGCGGCCAACGGCCAGAGGACGGTTTCCGAACGCTACGAATGGCGCGGTAGCCGTCTCGTAATCAAACGCCGGGCTGCCCAGGCGACCTTAAACCTGGTCCGCAAACTCATTTTAGGTCTGCAAGACTGAGGAGGCTAAGATGCGGCGGAAGGCCCTCCTTTTTCTAGCTTGTTCGCTACTGGGAGGAGTAATCGCACTCTTCTTTGCCAGCTCGGCCACCTACCATTTGGGTGCCTTGCGCTTTTCGGCACGGCTCAGGCCGGGGCTGGGACGAACCGTGCTTGAATTTCCACCCGTAGGTACGGTAGAAGCCCGCACTCATCTTGTGCCCTTTGACCTGGTGCTTACCCTGGAAAACGTAGACCTTGACCAGGTGCAGCGCCTCCTCGGCACCAGCCAAGCACGGCAGGTGGTATTGGCCGGGCTTAAAGAAGGGGGGCGGCGCATAGCAGCCCACTTTTTCCTGCGTTCCTTCGCCCTGGCTGCCCTGGGTGGCGCCTGGGGCGCTTCTTGGCTCTACCGGAGCTGGAAAGAGCGTGCTCGGGGGGCCGCCGTTGCCAGCGTGGCCTATTTAATCCTCGCTACGGTGGCAGCGGCTAGTTTTGATCTCAAAGCCTTTCAGAATCCTTCTTATACAGGCATTTTGAAGGGTGCGCCATGGGTGTTGGGTATGGCCCAGACGGCGTGGCAACGCCTAGATATTCTCGGGGGCGAGATTAAGCTATTCACCCAGAATGTCCGGGAGGCAATGGAAAAGGCCAACGCGCTGGCTCCTTTGCCGCGCCTGCAAGATGACTTGAAGGTGTTGCACGTCTCCGATTTACACAACAACTCTTTGGGACTTAGCTTTGTTGGCCAGATTATAGAGAGCTTTGCTCCTGATCTTATAGTAGATACAGGGGATTTGACGGATTTTGGCACCCCGCTGGAGGAGGGTATTCTGGCCAAATTGCCGAGCCTCAAAATTCCGTACTACGTGGTTTTAGGCAACCACGACTCACCGGTGGTAGCCGAGGAACTACGGCGGCTTGCTGGAGTGCATCTCTTGGACGGCTGGAGTGAGGTAAAAGGGCTCACCATCGTTGGGCAGTCTGATCCCGGCTCTTTGAGCCGCGATATTAAGCCGGCCTCCCCAGAAGCAGTTCTGGCCCAGGTGACGGATCTCAGCGCCGTGTTGCAACAAAAGAGCCAACCGCCCTTTTTGCTGGCCGTGCACGACCCTAGGGTAGGGGAGCAGTTCATGGGGGTTGTGCCGGTAGTTCTCGTGGGGCACACCCACCGGGCGGAGGTGACACTCAAAGCCGGTTCGGTGATGATCAATGCCGGTACTACCGGAGGAGCAGGAGTGCGCGGATTGCAGGGGAAAGAAGAAGTGCCGCTTACGGCTGCCCTCCTTTATGTCGACACAAGTACACCCAGCTTAGATGCAGTGGATATCATTCGCCTGTACCCGCGGCAGGGGAAGTTTGAATTGTCCCGGACTACTTTAAGGGGAAGCCTTGAGTCTTAGTTGGCGGGCCGCAGCGAGGAGGGAAAGATGGAGTGCGTACTTTTTTGGCCCTGCCGCTCGAATCTACCGTTCGGCGGGAGTTGGTGCGCTATCAAGAAGTATGCGCCAAAATGATTACCAGTGTTAAATGGGTAGAGGAAGAAAACCTGCACCTTACGCTAAAGTTTCTCGGCGAGGTTCCGCAAGAGCAACTTACACGGATTAAGAGCGCTGCGGGGAAGGTAGCCGCCGCTTTTCCCGCACTTAATCTGTCTCTAGGAAGGCCGGGAGCCTTTCCCAATTTCGGCCGGGCTCGCGTTCTTTGGGTGGGGCTTGCCGATCAAGGGGACAAGCTCAGGCTTTTGGTCAGGCAGTTGGAAGAAGAACTGGCCCTCCTGGGTTTTCCGCGGGAAGAGAAAGAGTTTGTAGCCCATCTTACCTTAGGCCGCCTGCGTGAGCCGGCCAGAGTGGTGCTTCCGCCTTTTTCCGGGGAAGGAATGCCGGTCCGGATGTCTAAAATCGTTTTCTACCGGAGCATTCTCACGCCGCGCGGCCCCTTGTATCAGGCTTTAAGTGAATTTGAATTGAGCAAAGGTGTTTAAGGGGGCAAGAGAATGGAAAAACAGAAGGCTTTGGAAATGGCACTCCTTCAGATTGAAAAACAGTTTGGTAAGGGAGCAATCATGCGGCTCGGCGAAGCTGCCAATCGCATGAATATCGAGGTGATTCCGACCGGGGCGTTAAGCTTGGATATCGCTTTAGGAGTAGGCGGCATCCCCCGCGGGCGCATCGTCGAGATTTTTGGGCCTGAGTCGTCAGGTAAGACTACGGTAGCCCTGCACATGGTTGCCGAGGCCCAAAGGATGGGCGGTACGGCGGCATTCATCGATGCTGAGCACGCTCTAGATCCTGTGTATGCGCGCAATCTGGGAGTCAACACGGACGACCTTTTGATTTCGCAACCCGACACAGGTGAGCAGGCCCTTGATATTGCCGAAGCGCTGGTGCGCAGCGGGGCGGTAGACATAATCGTCGTGGATTCTGTGGCTGCACTGGTACCCCGTGCTGAGATCGAAGGCGAGATGGGCGATGCTCATGTCGGCCTTCAGGCCCGCCTTATGTCCCAGGCATTGCGCAAACTGGCCGGGGCCATCAGCAAATCGCGTACGGTGGCCATATTCATCAACCAGATCCGCGAAAAGGTGGGAGTGATGTTCGGCAATCCCGAGGTGACGCCGGGTGGCCGGGCGCTAAAGTTTTATGCTTCCATTCGCCTGGACGTGCGCAAACAGGAGGCATTGAAGCAGGGTAACGACGTTATAGGGACACGGACGAAGGTGAAAGTGGTTAAGAATAAGGTGGCTCCTCCCTTCAAGCAGGCCGAGTTTGATATCATTTACGGTAAGGGTATTTCGCGGGAGGGCAATATCCTCGAGCTGGCTGCAGAACTTAATATTGTGACAAAAAGCGGTGCTTGGTTTTCTTACGGCGGTGAGCGGCTCGGGCAGGGGAAAGAAAATGCGCGCGAGTATCTGATTGCCCACCCCGAGCTCTGCCGGGAAATTGAGGCCAAGGTGCGCGAGGCGTTTAACCTTGGGAACGTTAAAGCCCAGCCGGCGTCGGATTTGGAACCATTGGAGGAGTAACAGGTGACAATTGGCATGCCGACCGATGATATATACCAGTCGGCGTGGCAATGCGCCCTCGCGCTTCTCGGCCGCCGAGCGTGCAGCCGGGCTGAACTTGTGGCCAAGCTTAGAGAGGAGGGTTTTCCGGATGATGTCGGCCGGCAGGTAGCCGACCGCCTGGTAGATTACGGGTATATTGCCGACGAAGAAATTGCCCGCCGGGAGGCTGAGCGCTGTTTCTTAAGAAAAGGCCTGGGACCTTTGCAGGTGAAGCTCCGCCTTCGGCAGCGCGGGATCTCTCCAGAGCTCATCGCCGAGACTTTAGCCAACTATCAGGCGGCGGAAAGGGAACTTTGCCTCAAACAGGCCCGGAAGAAGTTATCCGGCCTTCCCGCAGGCTTGGCACCTGCTCAGGTAAGGGCCCGGGTGGGGGTGTATTTGGCCAGGAAAGGGTTTTCGACGGCGACCATCGAATGGTGCTTAGAGCAGGTCGGCACCGAGGGAGTAACTGGTACTCCTTGACAAGGCCTAGTTGGTGACTTAGAATTAAAAATGGGCCATACCCATCGAATGAGCTAAGCTGTGGGGTACGCCTTGGTTACCAGCGCATGTCTGCAGCCGAGTTCTCACTCGGCTTCTTTGCATAAAGGAGGTGAAAAGTATTAGCACAAACCTAGTAATAGTCATCAGCGTTGGCGTAGCGGTGCTGATGTTTTTCTTTGGTTATGTGGCGCGAAAATATATCGCCGAAGCTAAAATTGCTTCAGCAGAAGAAGAAGCGCGCCGCATTCTTGAAGAAGCCAGAAAGGAAGGCGAAGCGAAAAAACGCGAGGCCTTGCTTGAGGCGAAGGAAGAAGTGCACCGGCTGCGCAGTGAACTGGAAAGGGAAAACCGCGAACGACGCGCCGAACTCCAACGCCTTGAGCGGCGGTTGGTTCAGCGAGAAGAAAGCTTAGACCGCAAGTTGGAGAGCCTGGAGAAAAAAGAAGAACTCCTGGAGAAGAAAGAGAAAACCATTCAAGCGACTCAGGAGAAGCTTGAAGAAACTTACCAGGCACAGCTGCGGGAGCTGGAACGCATTTCCGGGTTGACTTGTGAGGAAGCCCGGGCGCTGCTCTTGTCCAATGTTGAAAACGAGATCCGGTACGAAACGGCTCAGATGATCAAAAACATCGAGGCCGAGGCCAAAGAAGAAGCGGAAAAGCGTGCCAGAGACATTATCGCGCAGGCCATCCAGCGATGCGCTGCGGACCATGTGGCGGAGACGACTGTATCGGTAGTAGCACTGCCCAACGACGAAATGAAGGGCCGTATCATTGGGCGAGAAGGTCGCAATATCCGTGCGCTGGAAACCATGACGGGGATTGACCTCATCATCGATGACACACCGGAGGCGGTGATCATCTCGGGTTTTGACCCGGTGCGCCGGGAAGTGGCGCGTGTGGCGCTGGAAAAGCTCATTGCCGACGGCCGCATTCACCCGGCACGTATCGAAGAGATGGTGGAGAAGGCCAAGAAAGAGGTTGAGACTCGTATCCGGGAAGAGGGCGAGCAGGCCACTTTTGAGACGGGTGTCAACGGGATCAATCCCGAGCTCGTCAAGTTGCTCGGCCGGCTCCGATTCCGTACCAGCTACGGCCAGAACGTGCTCAAGCATTCGATCGAAGTAAGTCACTTGGCCGGGCTTATGGCGGCTGAGTTGGGTGCCGATGTGGCGCTTTGTAAGCGCGCCGGCCTATTACACGACATCGGTAAGGCTGTGGACCACCAGGTGGAAGGGCCGCACGTTGCCATCGGTGCCGAACTGGCAAAAAAGTACGGCGAATCGCCTGAGGTCATTCATGCCATAGCTGCTCACCATAATGATATCGAGCCTAAAACGGTGGAAGCTATTTTAGTGCAGGCGGCAGATGCGCTTTCCGCGGCACGTCCAGGTGCTAGGCGCGAAACGTTGGAAGCTTATATTAAGCGCTTGGAAAAGCTGGAAGAGATAGCGGACTCTTTTGATGGCGTCGAAAAAGCCTACGCGATTCAGGCCGGTCGTGAGGTCCGCATCATGGTAAAACCGGAGAAAATTGACGATTTGGCGGCAGTGCGTTTGGCACGTGACATCGCGCGGCGCATTGAGAACGAACTCGAATATCCCGGTCAGATTAAAGTGAACGTGATCCGCGAAACGCGGGCTGTGGAATACGCAAAATAGGGGCGGGGAGACCCGCCTCTTTTTGGTTGGGGTATTGTGGTTTCTGCGGCAGGGATAGATTGGGCACATAGCGAATAGCAGGGAAGGGGAGCTTTCCGCTTAAGACTGCGGCCGAAAAAGGAGCAAAGCTAGCTTTTTGTAAGAAAGGTATGAACGGTCTTCTTGCGGGAAACATGGAATGAGTATGGTAGTTAAAGCAGGGTTGTCCTTTTATTTGTAGAAGATTGAACAAAGAAGACCGAAAAGGGATAGGGAGGACGAGATAGTGCGGGTCCTGGCATTGGGAGACATTGTGGGGAAACCGGGACGCCAGGCGATCCGGTCGCTACTTCCCCAACTAAGAAGAGAGTTGAGTGTTGACCTGATAATTGCCAACGGCGAAAACGCCGCGGGAGGATTCGGCCTTACCCCCGAGGTGGCTTACGAACTTTGGGAAGCAGGCATCGATGTCCTGACCAGCGGGAACCATATTTGGAACAAACGCGAGATTTACCCCCTGCTGGAGAGAGAAGAACGTCTGCTGCGACCTGCCAATTACCCACCTGGGGCGCCCGGTAAGGGATGGACTTTTTGGCGGGGTGAAGGTGCGTCCGCAGCGATTGTAAACCTGGCCGGCCGTGTCTTTCTTGAGCCGCTTGACTGCCCCTTCCGGCTGATCCAGGAGCTCTTGCCGGAGCTGAAAAGGGAAACTCCGGTAGTTATCATAGATTTCCACGCGGAAGCAACTTCGGAAAAGATAGCCTTTGCCTGGATGGTGGATGGAGCGGCCAGTTTGGTCTTTGGAACTCACACCCATGTTCAGACGGCCGATGAACGCATACTGCCGCAAGGTACAGGGTACATAACTGATTTGGGGATGACCGGTCCCCGTGACGGTGTTCTCGGGATCGAGCGGGACATAATTATCAAGCGCTTTTTGGACCAGCTCCCAAGTCGTTTTACCGTGGCTAAAGGGGATGTAGAACTTATGGGGATTCTCGCCGATATTGATCCTGCTACAGGGCGCACGGTGAGCATTGAACGCGTGCGCCGGGTGCTTTCTCATTCTTAAGGAAGGATGCAAAGTGCAATTTGTTGCCGACCTCCACGTGCACAGCACCGCATCAGATGGGACGCTTACTCCGGAGCAAGTGGTGGCCGCCGCAGGGCGGCAGCAGCTTAAAGCCGTGGCCCTTACCGACCACGATACCCTGGAAGGTCTTGTGCCGGCACAGGCTGCGGGACGGGCGCTGGGTATAGAGGTTATCGGCGGCGTAGAGCTGAGCACGGAATGGGCACACGAAGAGGTGCATGTGCTCGGGTACTTCTTATCGCCGGGCGACGGCGGCCTTGCGCGCGTCCTGGCCCGCCTCCGACGGGCGAGGGTCGAGCGGGCGCAAGAGATGGTGAAGCGGTTGGCACGCCTCGGACTGCACCTCAGCTGGGAAGAAATTCAAGCACAGGCGGGAACAGAGGCGGTTGGCCGTCCCCACATCGCCCGGGCCCTCGTACGGGCAGGTTATGTTCCTACAGTGAAGGCGGCGTTTGAGCTCTACCTTAATCGGGGCTGCCCGGCTTATGTGCCGCGCTTGAAACTGACGCCGGCGGAAGCCATTGCCCTGGTGCAAAGTAGCGGGGGTGTAGCCGTCCTCGCCCACCCTGGCCTTCTTTCCCGCCCTGAGGTTCTGGAGGAACTTTTGGCCCTCGATTGGCAGGGGATTGAAGTGTTTTATCCGGAGCATTCAGAAAAGGTGACGGCTGCCCTCCTGTCCCTTGCCCGCGACAGGGGATTGGTACCCACAGGAGGTAGTGACTTTCACGGAGAGGGACATGCCGGCCCATCGCTCGGGGCGTGTACGGTTTCCAGCCACCTGGTGGCTGAGTTAAAAAAACGGCGCAGGTTCTAAACCCTTTTGCTCGGGCCATAAAGTGGTTGCAGGGAGAAAAAGGGGGGAAGAGCATGCGCCTATTTTTAACCCTGCGCCCCCGGCGGTATATTTGGTTGCTGGCGGCGATTCTCTTTGCGTTTGCCCTGCTCCTTTTGCGCGGGACGGGGAGGCGGGGTTTGACGGGGGCAGAAATCGGGCAGCGTGCCCAACAAGAACTCCAACGCACGGCGAGCTACCGTTTCGAACTTGCCGTGCGCACAGTAATCGATGGCCAGGAGGCTATGGTAAGTCAGGTAGAGGGGGAGTTTGTACGGCCGGATTTGTACCATATTAAAGGGAGAAGTTATGACTATCCGCTGGAGATGTACCAGTTGGGGAGCGAAATTTACTTCAAGGATCCGGCGGACGGTAAGTGGAAAGTAGCCCGGGGTGGCCCAAACTTGGTTGCCGAGGCGGTCAACCTGGGAACGAGTCCTCTTGTGGATTTTTTGCAGGCGGAAAACTTTGAGCTTGTGGTGCAAGAGCGCCTTGACGGGAGGGAGTATTATCACCTTTGCACGCCATTAGGAGAGGTAACCAACGATTACTGGCGCGTCTTCTTTTCCGATTTTTTATTGGAAACCTGGGTTGAGCGCTCCAACTTTAAGATAGAGCGGGTGAGGCTTCTGGGCAGTAACCGCAGCGTGCCGGGGGATAAACTGGAAATAGAGCTCAAACTTTTCGACCATGACGCACCCATCGTTATAACGCCGCCACCCGTAGAAGGAGGACCTTCTAATGAAAAACAGTAAGAAGATCCAAAAGAAAAGTTTTCTAAACGAGGAGGAGTTTTGAGCTGGAAGGAGAATATAATCCCGTGAAGGAAGGCGCTATTGACCGGTCCTTTAAGCCAATGAAGGAGGTGGGAAGGGTTAGGCTACCGGAGGATTTGTAGTTCCTGCGGAATCAATTAAGGGGGGCTTAGCATTAGCAATGGAAGAAAAATTGAATGTGCTGGACATCGTTCGGGACCAAATTAAGACCGTCTGCGACAAACTGGGGCTTGAGCCGGTTGTGTACGAGCTTCTGAAAGAGCCGGTCCGCTTCTACGAAGTTGCTTTCCCCGTGCGCATGGACGATGGGAGCGTTCGGGTATTCAAGGGTTACCGTTCCCAGCACAACGACGCCCTCGGCCCCACTAAGGGTGGAATTCGCTTCCATCCTGATGTCTATGCCGACGAGGTCAAAGCCCTTTCCATGTGGATGACCTTCAAGTGCGCCACTCTCGGTCTACCGTATGGAGGCGGTAAAGGCGGTCTCATAGTAAACACAAAGGAACTTTCCGAAGGTGAACTCGAACGCGTCTCCCGCGGCTTTATCCGGGCCCTGGCGCCCTACGTTGGTCCTGAGAAAGACATTCCTGCCCCCGACATGTACACGACGCCTCAGATCATGGCCTGGATGATGGATGAGTACGACAAAATCATGGGCTACCCCAATCCCGGCATGATTACCGGTAAGCCCATCGCTGTGGGCGGCTCTTTGGGCAGATCTTCGGCAACTTCGCGTGGTTGTCTGTTTGTAGCCCGAGAAGCAGCCCGCAAGCTGGGATTTGATGTCAAGGGTGCTCGGGTAGTAATTCAGGGGTTCGGCAACGTGGGCGGTTTTGCGGCCAAACTGTTTGCCGAAGCGGGTGCTAAGGTTATTGCCATCAGCGACACTAAAGGGTGTGCTTACGATCCTAACGGCCTCGACATTGATGCGCTCGAGGCCTATAAGCGCGAACACGGCTCGGTGGTGGGCTTTACTGCTTCGAATCTAAGCAAGGAAGAGATGTTCGCCCTCGACTGCGATATCCTCGTTCCTGCAGCTATGGAAAACCAGATCACGCCAGAAATCGCAGCCAATATCAAGGCCAAGCTCATAGTCGAGGCGGCGAACGGTCCCACCACGCCCGAGGCAGACAAGGTGCTAAACGAGAAAGGCATTCTGGTAGTGCCGGATATCCTGGCCAACGCCGGTGGCGTGACGGTGTCCTACTTTGAGTGGGTGCAGAACCTACAGAACTACTACTGGACGGAAGAAGAAGTTAACGCTAAGCTCGAAGTCAAGATGGTACAGGCGTTTAATGACGTTTGGGCCATGCACGAAAAGTATGCTGTGAGCATGCGTGATGCCGCCTACATGACGGCTATAGATAAAGTGGCCAAAGCTATGAAACTGCGCGGTTGGTACTAAGGCACGGG
>JASKLG010000010.1 GCA_030153805.1 Bacillota bacterium
CATGTATTCATCCAGCCAGCCGCCGAACTCGGTGGTAAGCGTCAGCTTCCCATCGCTAAAGGCGCCCGCCCCACCCCAACCGGAAACAATGGAACAGGTGGGGCACTTGGCGCAAACTCCTGTCCGCTGCATGGGGCAGCGCCGGGCTTCGATATCCTCACCTTTTTCCAGCATGAGGACTTTTAATCTTCTTGTTTCGCTCAGCTCTAAGGCAGCAAAAATGCCGGCCGGGCCGGCCCCGACTATGATGACGTCATACAGCGAACTCACAGGCTCACCCCTTAACCCGTCCAGACATCGGCCCTATTTAGCTTCTTCTACCGGAGAGCAGAAAATGCGCCAACAAGAGACCTCAGTAGTCCTCGCAGCGCAGGCTGCAGGCAATGCGTTCGCGATAATTTTCTCCGTCTACCGGAATGAAGTCTCCGCACATCTCCAGCAGGCGATCGACCACCTTTTTGCCCAAGCGGTCCTTGATCCAGCTCACCATTTTGTTGCTGGTAACTAAAATGGGCCGTTCGGCCTCGTAACGCATGTTGATGATTTCGTACAGCTTACCCTTCTCCCAGTCGGAGAACTGGTCGACGGCCGAGATGTCGTCGAGCACCAAGAGATCTGCTTCCTTCAGAGGACGCAAAATCTCCTGTTCGCTTTTCCCCTCGTTTTGGTAGCTGGCGCGAATGTCGCTTAAAAGTTCGATGGTCACCACAAACATCGCCCGGAACCCCTGGCGGACGACTTCCCGCACCACAGCTGCCGCCAGGTGGGTCTTGCCACGACCGGTATCTCCCACCAGGAATAGGCTCTTGCCGCTTCTCCTGTGGGTGGCAAAGTTTTGGGCGTAGGCCCGTGCCGCCTCCCAGGCCGGCCGGTTGAGGTCGGTTACGGTGAAGTTTTCAAAGGTCCGGCACCGAAACTTCTTGCGCAGCCCCGCCGCACTGAGGCGCGCCTCCAGACTTTTTTGCTCGGCTTCGCTGCGCCTCTTTTCAACGCATGTGCAGGGCGATGAGGTTATAACACCGTTTTCTTCCACATACACACGTTCGAAGTCCAGACACCTCTGGCAGTAGTAGCGGCCGGGCGGGTAAAAGCGGTAGAAGGTCTCGCCACCCCCCTCGAAGCGCACATGATGCCCCGGGCGGGGATCAGGCCGCTCGCCGCGCTGAATGGCCAGCCGTTCTCTCTTTATCGCCTCAACCCGCGCTGCTACCTCCTCGGCCCTTACCTCCCAGGGCAGCGCCGCGGTAGAAACGGTAATACTCATCGGCCCGGAAATCAAGGGGCGCATCGTCTTCTCCATTGTAACCAAACTCCTTTAAAAGCTCCCAGTCTGCCAGCTCGCCGGCCCCGGCCAGGTACCGCAAAGCCCACTGGGGCACACCGTGGGCCTGCCAGTTGAAGAACAGACGTTCCAGGTAGGGAACGGAGCGGGCATCCTTTGCCAGGGCGTAATAGATGGCGAGAGCCAGGATTTTCAGGTCACGGGAGCTTTCCGCTTCGTCCGGCAGGCTGTAAAGGCGCTGGTAAGCCAGAGGACTTACGCGCGCCAGCTTTTCGCGAACAAACCGGTTCAAGAGGGCGACCACCCGACTCTTGAGCTCTTCCACCGGATTCCCTCCCGGATGTTACTTCTCCTTGGCCCCTTCAATTTCCTGCTCCTTAGGGAGCCACCTCCAGCGAGAGGTTGTGGAAGAGCGTAAAGTCCTTGAGAAAAGCCAGCTGGACTACGCCGGTGGGACCGTTGCGCTGCTTGCTTATGATAACTTCGGCAATGCCTTTTTTCTCTGTGTCCGGGTTGTAATATTCGTCGCGGTAGATAAAGGCCACCAGGTCGGCGTCCTGTTCGATGGCCCCGGACTCGCGCAGGTCCGAAAGTACGGGGCGTTTGTCCTGCCGCTGCTCCACCGCGCGGGAAAGCTGCGAAAGTGCGACCACAGGCGATTTTACCTCCCGCGCCAGAGCCTTCAGGCTGCGCGAGATCTCAGAGATCTCCTGCTGGCGGTTCTCGCTGCGCCCGGTCCCCTGGATGAGCTGCAGGTAGTCGATAATGATGAGACCCGGCCCCTGCTCCGCCACCAGGCGGCGGGCCTTGGCCCGGATTTCCATCACCGTCATCGCCGGGCTGTCGTCTATGAAGATGGGAAGCTCGGCCAGGCGCCCCATGGCCGCAACAAGCCTGGGCCAATCTTCCTCATCGAGGGCGCCCGTTCTCAGCTTTTGTCCCGGGATACGCGCTTCGGCCGCGAGCAAGCGTTGCACCAGTTGTTCGCGCGACATCTCCAGGCTGAAAAGGGCCACCGGCCGCTTTTCCACCGCCGCCACGTGCTGGGCGATATTGAGACAAAAACTCGTTTTGCCCATAGACGGTCGAGCGGCCACAACGATAAAGTCCGCGGGCTGGAGGCCGGAAGTCAGCCTGTCCAGGTCGCGGAAGCCGGTGGAGAGGCCGGGAACCACCCCTTGGTTCTGCGCCAGGTACTCGATGCGGTCGTAGGCCTCTACCAGCGCTTCGCGCACATGCACTAGTTCCTGGCCGCTGCGCCGCTGAGCCACGTTGAGTATAGCGCGCTCGGCATCGTCCAAAATGGCGGCGGCCTCCTCGGCCGCGCTGTAGCTTTCTTCTATAATCTTGTTGGCCGCCCGGATCAGCTGCCTGAGGAGCGATTTTTCCGCGACAATCCGGGCATAGTGCTCGGCGTTGGCCGTGCTGGGCACTGAAGCTGCAAGATCCGACAGATAGGCAATCCCGCCCACTGCCTCCAGCCGGCCTTCCTGGCGCAGGGCCTCGCTCACCGTAACCAGGTCGCAGGATACGCCCCGGCTGGACAGCTCCGTCATAATGCGGAAAATGTGCTGGTGGTTTTCCTGATAGAAATCTTCCGGCCGCAGAATTTCTGCCGCCGTGTAGACGGCTTCAGCGTCAAGGAGCATGGCACCCAACACCGACTGCTCCGCTTCCAGGCTGTACGGAGGTACTCGCTCCACATTTGCGGCCATGGTTTCTCTCTCCCTCTAAGTAAGGCCTCGGCAAACTTTACCAGGTTGGGTTGGCAATCACCGTTCCCTTTCCGGGGACGCAGCAGAAGACAAGCCGCATTTTCGGCCCAGAGATACCGACTGGGGGCTCAAATTGGCTCAGGCGGCGACCACTTTCACCGTTATCTCTGCCGTGATCTCCGTGTAAAGGCGGAGGGTTACGCTGTAAGCGCCCAAAGCCTTGATCGGTTCTTTGAGTTCTACGCGCCGTTTATCCAGGTTCAGGTTGAATGCCCGGTTGACTGCCTCAGCCACGTCCTGGTTGGTGACCGAACCGAAAAGGCGCCCCCCTTCCCCGGCACGGGCAGGGATGGTCACCGTGCGCCCGTTCAGGCGCTCGGCCAGGGCCTTGGCTTCGGCCGCGGCCCGCGCCTCTTTTTCGGCCGCCTTTTGTTTCAGCGCTTCAACTTCCTTCAACGCACCGGCGGTAGCCGCCCGCGCAAGTTTTCGGGGAAGAAGAAAATTCCGCGCGTAACCGTCGTTTACCTCTACAACTTCGCCCTTTTTGCCCAGGCGGGGCACGTCTTGCTCCAGAATCACTTTCATGGCATTTCCTCCTCACGCAAATACGTCGCCAGTACAGCGCGAACTTTTTCGCGCGCCGCCGCTACAGACAGGCCGCCGAGCTGCGCTCCGGCAATGGTAAGGTGACCCCCGCCTCCCAGCTTTTCCATAAGAACCTGCACGTTCACATCGCCGAGGGAGCGTGCACTTACGGCAGCTCCGTCCCGGTACGGGTATACCACAAAGGAAGCCTTAACCTCTTCGATGTTTAGGAGTTCGTTGGCCACCTGCGCTGCCAGCAGCTGCCCCTCGGGGCCGGGGATATCCACCTCGGTCACGGCCAGGCCACCGGGTAACACCTCGGCACCCTTTATCGCCTCGGCCCGCCGGAGGAAGGAGGCCAGGTCGTCCTGGAACAGGCTCTGCACCAGGCGGGCGTCCGCACCGCTCCGGCGAAGGTAGGCGGCAGCTTCGAAGGTACGCACTCCCGTCTGAAAAGCGAAGTTCTTGGTGTCGACCGTAAGCCCGGCCAGCAGGGCGGTGGCTTCCAGAGATGTTACGTGCACTTCGTCCAAATACTGCAGTATCTCGGCCACAAGTTCCGCCGTCGAGGAAGCGTAGCTCTCCAGATAGACAAGCGTTGGATCGGCAATGAACTCCTCCGCCCGGCGGTGATGATCTATCACCACTACTTTGCGCATCCGGGCCAAAAGTCGCGGTGCTTCTACGAGAGAAGGTTTGTGGGTATCAACAATTACGATAAGCGTATCTGCCGTGACCTGGCGCAGGGCAGCACCTGACTCTAAGAAGACATCCTGGTAAGATTCATGCTCCAAGAGATACGAATGGAGTTTGGCGACTGCCGGAGTGACTTCATCCAGAACATAGTAGGCCGGGCGGCCGAGGTCGCGCGCCGCCTTCACCAACCCAACTCCGGCTCCCAGACTGTCCGGATCGGCATGGCGGTGCCCCATCACCAGCACTTTGTCTGCCCCGGCGATGAGTTCGCGCAGAGCCTGGGCGATAACCCTTGCTTTGACTTTCGTGCGTTTCTCGGGGGCTTTGGTCTTGCCGCCGTAGTAGGTCAGGTCCTTGGGAGTTTTGAGTACGGCCTGGTCCCCTCCCCGCCCCAAAGCCAGGTCCAAGGCCGTCCGGGCAAAGGAGCCAACTTCCAGGAAGTTGCGGCTTCCGCTTCCTAAGCCCAGACTTACCGTAACCGGCAGGGTGTTGCCCAGGGCTATTTCTTTTACCCGGTCGAGCAAGGCAAACCGTTCTTCCGTCAGCGCCTTAAGGGTGGACTGGGTAAAAAAGAGCACATAGCGGTCTTCCCCGTACTTGTGGAGGTAAATGCCTGCCGCCTGTGCCCAGTCGCCCAGGAGCTTATCTATGGCCGCCTTAAGGAGCGGCCGTTGCCCTTCCGGCGTGCCGGCCAGTACCTCTTCATAATTGTCTACCTGCAAAAGGCCCAGCACAGGAGCCTGTGCCTCGAGGGTATCCTCGAGCCCTTTTTGCTCCGTAATATCGGCAAGGTAGAGGGCGCGCGCCCTACCGGCCGTGCTCTCGTATTCCCTGAAAGCCACCCGGAAAACGCGCTCCCCCAACGCTAAGGTGGCGCCGTCGGTAGGGTCGCTCAGGGTATGGGCCGCTTCCTCCAACCTGCGTCCGTGCTCCACTCCTGGAAAAAGTTCGCGCAGAGCCCGGTTGGCAAAGAGAATCCGCCCGGACGCATCTATAATGAGCGCCGGAAAAGGCGCCTGCTGCAAAGCCTGGCGCACGGCGCTCTCTAAAGGAGGAGGTGCAACTTCCTTCCGACCGGGTATAACGGGTACATTCGGCCGAGCGGCCCGGGCGTAAAGGACGATTCCCCCGCCCGCCACGGCACCAAAGAGCGCCAGGTAGCCGTTGTAACGGGCCAGGCAAAGGATGAGAACAACGGTAAGGGCCAGTGCTAGGTGCCAGGGGCTTGGCCGGCGGCCACCGGGATCCTGCATGGCAATCTCTCCTTACGCTGTCAGATGGCGGAAGTCGAAAAAGAGGTCAAAGAGGCCGAGGAAAAAGACCAGCTGCCCGAAGAAGGGCAGGAAAAAGGCCAGGATTACAACTAGAGTGCGCATGCCTGCCGGAAACCGGTTTTTCTCCAGAAAATGCCATACCACCGCCAGGCCTTGGATAAGAAGGAGGAGTTGGAAAATCGCCTGCAGGTTAAGCCCGATGTGGTTGAAAATATCCTGGTTCCAGTAATGGCCGGCGGCCACCGCGAGTACACCGGCCGCGTAACCATAGGCCAGGGTCCGGGGAAAGCGCCAGGTGGAAAACGCCGGAAATCCCGGATAGCTGTAGCCCAGACGTCCGAGCACCGCCCGTGCCAGGGTAAAGTTAAGGAAAGAAAGGAACGTGCTGCCTGCCACCAGGGTCATCGGAATGAGGTAACGCATCATGGTTAGGGTTTGAGCGAGCGTCTCTTCCATTTGAGCCAGGGTTTCTCCTTTGAGCCCCAGGCGGCGGTAAAATTCCAGGACGCCCTCAACAGATTCCTGGTAAAGGGCGAAATAGCTTTGAAAAGGGTTGATGCCCATTATGATGAGTGATAGACCAAAGAGGAGTAAAAGAGAAGCCACCAGGGCGAGGCCGCCGAGCCCCACCGTCCTAAGCGGGGGTAAACGACGGCGCATAGAGTACCCCAGCACCAAGCCCAAAACGCCCAGGCCGAGGAACATGCTGAGGGCGGTCAGCGGATCGGCCAGAATGGCGACCAGGAGGCCCGCCACCAACGTAGCGAGAGCGGCAAGGCGCAGGCCGTGCCGGACCCCGAGGAGAACAATGGGAACGGGCCAAAAGAAGCCGGTGAAAAGGCCAACGAAGGGCAGATAAACGGTGGCCAGACACAAAACCACGGTGAGGGCAGCCAGGAGTGCTGCCTCGACCAATGATCGCGTTGTTCCGTAACGCGGCACGCGTTTCACCTCTTACTCCCGTCAAGGTGGTCGGCAAAAGCGGAAAGATCGCCGTACCATTTTTCCAGTTCATGCTCTTCGATTATGCTCTGGTGCACAATGCTCTTAACCTTCGCGTCCAACCGCGCGAAACCAATGCCCAGGCGCCGCGCCAGGAGATACACGGTGATAACAGCTTCGGCCAGCGCCTCTAGAATATGCTCTTCCGAACCTTTTAATATGGCCCGAAAGAGAAGGGTAACCGCTCCCAAAAGCTCGGTTTTCAGCCACTCGATAGCCCGTATATTCTTGGTGACGTCGAGCTCCTTTTCCCTAGTCTCCAGCACTGCCCGGCCCCCCTACTATCCTCATTAGTGTATTCTTTCCCTCAGGCAGAATCTCCTGCTCGGGAATCGTCCCCTCCAGAAGCGGGAAGTTCTAAAGCGGCTTTGAGGTAGAGGGCGCACTCCACCCTTTTCTTCTCCAGGCTGCACCCGAGCTCGTACGGCCGGCGGATGTGGCCGTGGAAAAGCTGGGCGTTGGCATGGCAGCCGCCTCCACAGAAGTAACGCGCCCAACAGGTGCGGCAATTAGATTTGGTGAAGAGGGTGGTGCGCCGGAATTCTTCCAGGAGGTCGGGCCGGTTGACCCCGGAAGTTACAGACCCCAGCCGGTATTCTTCCCGTCCCACGAACTGGTGGCAGGGATAAAGGTCGCCGTTGGGCGCAACGGCGAAATATTCATGCCCTGCTCCGCAGCCCGTAAAGCGCTTGGACAAGCAGGGGCCGTGGTTTAGATCGATCTCAAAATGGAAGAATTGGAAGGGACGGCCTGCTCGGGCGCGCTCTTCGTACAACCGCGCCAGCTCCTCATACTGGGCATAAAGGGCCGGCAGGTCCTCTTCGCGCAGCGCATACGGCTCTGATGGCAGGGCGACCACCGGTTCCAGAGAAAAGCGATTTATGCCGATCTCCACCAGGTGGCGCGCATCGGCGGCGAAATCGAGGTTTTCCCGGGTAAAGGTTCCCCGCACCCACCAGTCTCCCTCCGGGTCCGCCGCTATGGCCTCCAGGATATGGGGAAGGATGCGCCGGTACGAACCCTGCCCCCCAACATCCACGCGCATGCGGTCATGAACCTCCGGCCGGCCGTCGAGGCTGAGGACCAGGGATATACCGAGGTCGGCCAGCTCGTGGCGCACCTCTTCCGTAAGCAGCACACCGTTAGTGGTCAAAGTAAACTTGAAGCGTTTTCCCTGCTTCTCTCCCTGCTGCCGGGCATAATTTACGGCCTCCCTAACCACGGGAAGGTTGAGGAGGGGCTCGCCGCCGAAGAAATCAACTTCACAAAGGAAGCGGCTCCCCGAACCCGCCAGGAGAAAATCCACGGCCCGGCGCGCCACGTCCGCCGGCATGAGTTCGCGCCGCCCGCCGAAGTCACCGGTATCGCCGAAACAGTAGCGGCAGCGGAGGTTACAGTCGTGGGCCACGTGGAGGCAGAGGGCTTTGACGGTCGGCGGGCCTGACGGCTCCCAGGAAGTTAGGGCCGGCGGGCTAAAAAGCGTGCCTTCGGCCACGGCCTCATCCACCTCCCCGAGCGCCTCTTCCACCGTTTGGACACCGAAACGCGGCGCCAGGGCGGCGATGATCTCCGACCGCTGTTTTTCCGGGTAAAGACGGAGGATCTCGTAAGTGACCTCGTCTATCTGGTGCAGGCTACCGCTTTCTACATCTAAAGCCAAATGTTTTCCCAGACAGGTAAACGTATGTACTTGTCCTAAAGTAGAGGGCATAGCACTTCTTCCTCCAGGCAAAAATTAGGCCCGCCGGCAGATCGACGTCCGCCCCGGGCCTAGCGCCGTCGCCTCTTCGTATTGTAAACCCTTCAGGAAGCATCCTTCCGCACGGACACCTTAAAAGGCCCGCCGGAGGTATGCCCCGGCCGGCAGAGTTAGCGCCGGCGCGCGTTTTCGCAGCTCTGGTTGCCGACGGTAAGAGAAGTCTTGCACGCCGATTGGCAGGAGTTATGGCACTGGCCGCAGCCGCCGTCTTTGAGGCTTTTTTGCAGGGTGCCTTTATGTAACGTCTGGATATGCCTGCCTTGCACGGGCCTCTCCTCCCCTTATAGTTTTCTCCTTAATTATAGCATATGACGGGATACATCCGAACAGTATCCCGGCTCGGAGCGAGCAAGGCGCCCTCCGGCGCCTTGCTCGGTTATTCGACGGTAAACGGCAAAAGCGCTACATTTCGCGCCCGCTTGATGGCCACCGTAAGCTGGCGCTGGTGGCGGGCGCAGTTCCCGGTGATGCGGCGGGGAAGGATCTTGCCCCGCTCGGTGATGTAGCGCCGCAGCCGGCTCACATCCTTGTAATCGATCTGGTCGATTTTATCAACACAGAAATTACATACGCGCTTCTTGCCGCGCCGTTTGTCGCGTGCCACTTAACTCTTTTCCCTCCTTTAGAAGGGGACATCGTCCGGATTGTAATCTACTTCCTGACCGAAGGCCTCGCCGCCGGCGCCTTCTATGCCCCCGGTGCCCACCGCCGTCTTGGGCCAGTCGAGGAACTGAACGCTGTCGGCCACCACTTCAGCCGCACGCCGTTTCTGGCCGTCCTGGGTTTCGTAAGAGCGGACCTGCAGGCGGCCTTCTACCGCCACCAAGCGCCCTTTGCTGAGGTTATTCGTACATATCTCAGCCTGCCTGCGCCAGACGACGATATCGATAAAATCCGTTTCCCGTTGCCCCTGCTGGTTGGTAAATGTGCGGTCTACCGCCAGGGTAAACCTGGCAACCGGAATTCCGGCAGCAGTATATCTGAGCTCCGGGTCCCGTGTAAGCCGGCCGATAAGGATAACGCGGTTAAGCATTTTCTGCCGCCACCTTTCGTTCGGCGCTTGCGCTCTTCTTCTCCTCGTGCCGCACGATAAGATGCCGGAGTACCGGCTCGGTAATCTTCAGCACCCGGTCCAGTTCTTTCACGCACTCGGCCGGCGCGTTGAAGTAGATTACCGTGTAGTAACCTTCACGGAATTTTTTGATCTCGTACGCCAAGCGCCTTTTGCCCCAGGTATCCACCTTCTCGACTTGGCCGCCGTTGTCTTTGATGATGTTGCTGAAACGCTCGGTGTAGGCGGCATACGCTTCCTCTTCCAGGTTTGGCGCCAGGACGTACAGAACTTCATAACGGGCCATGTCTTCACCTCCTCCCTCCGGACTTCAGGGCGTTACCCTGCGGCCCTGTGCCGTGCACAGGGCAGGGAGATAATGCCCGAGCATTACCGGAGGCTTATTATATCATAACTTTGCCTCCGGCGCAAAGGTTTTCCCCGCTCCCGGTCTGCGAAAAGCTAGGAAGGCGAATTTCCTTCCGGCGACACACCTTGAACGCCAGAGCGAATAATTTCCTTTACTGCGCGCTCAAATTTGGATCGCGGCAGCATCACGCGCCGGCCGCAGCCCAGGCACTTAATTTTGAAATCTGCGCCGACGCGGATGACCTCCCACTGATCGCTGCCGCAGGGATGCAGCTTGCGCATGCGCACGATATCGCCCAAATGATACTTATCCAATGCTCTCCCTCCCCTTATCAGCGGTTACATCCCGCCGAACCAGCCTTCTGCCCGTACTCACCGGCAAGGAACACCACCCGGCGCGGGTAGGGAATCTCGATGCCGGCGGCCTCCAGCGCCAGCTTGGCCCGCCGGCGAATCTCGCGTTCCACCTTCCATTCAGCCATGGGTTGGGTGCGGGCCAGGATTCGGAAGGTAACCTGCGATTCGGCCAGGTCCGTTATGCCGAGAACCGTCGGCCCTTCGACTATTTCCGGCATGGTAGCCGCTATTTCCCGGGAAATACCCTCGAGAACCTCTTGGGCACGAACGATGTCGCTTTCATAGGCCACGCCTATCTCTACCAGGGCCCGGCGCGAACCACGGCTCTTGTTGGTAACCAGGCTTATCTGCCCGTTCGGAATAATGTGCAGGTCACCGTTGAAATCCCGCAGGCGAGTAGTTCTGAGGCCGATATCCTCTACAATCCCCTCTACCCCGGCTGCCGCTACGTACTCGCCGATTCCGTACTGGTCCTCCAACAAAATGAAAAAGCCGGAAATCACGTCACGAACCAGGTTTTGCGCACCGAAACCGATAGCGAGCCCGGCCAGACCGGCGCTGGCCAGGATCGAGGTGGTAGGTACTCCTACAGCATCTAAGATTATTAATAAGGCCACAAAGTAGAGGCTGTAGCGGAGGATGCTGTTGAGCAGGGCCTGAAGGGTTTGAGCACGGCGCGGATCCAGCGGGTACTTTTTCCCTTCCGGCGGCCGCAGAGCTCGGGCAATAAGGAGCCGGCCCGCCCTGAGAGCAACGGCCTGCCCTATAAGCACCACCAAAGCGATGAAGAGGACCCGTCCAGCGCCCAGAATTACTGTACTGAGACGTTCAGGGGTGATAAACGAGTTCCAGAACATGGCTTCACCTCGAGACCTTTATCGTCCTCAGGCGTCGTTCCCTTTTAGCCCGGCGCCTATTCTCCCAGTCGGCCGCAGCTTAATGGATCTTAAAATTACCAGGCCTAAGATATGGTGATTACCTTGTCGGCCGTAAGCAGCTTTTCAACAATGGTAAACATATTGGAAACGCTGCCCACCTCGAGTTTGTCCTTAAGGTTGAGATAGTCCAGGCAGGTACCGCAGGAAAGGATTTCTACCCCCTGCTTTTCCAGCGTGTTAAGGCTGGAAATGACATCTGAGCCGGTCGTCGTCAGGCGTACGCCGCCGTTCAGGAAGATGATCGCCGCCGGGGCCAGGGTGCTTTCGGTAAGTGCGTAAAAAAAGGATTTGGTCAGCACTCTTCCAAGATCTTCCGCCGGGCGCCCGATGGCATCGGTCAAAACCAGGATCACCGTTCCGCGACCGGGTCGCTCGGCCAGGGCCACCGGTGCACTTTCCGCCTCGGGCGCTACATCAAGCCGGGCACCCTCTTTAGTGATGGTAAGAACAAAGTTGGAGCCTTCCGTAACCACATCTACAGGAAGACTGAGGCTGCGTGCCAGCTTGAGCACATTATCCCGGGCCACCGCATTATCTACAATAGTTATCACCCTACCAGAGGTAAGGGACTCAATGGCTTTCTTGGTTTCAATTACCGGTAGGGGGCAGGCCTTCCCCCGTGCGTCCACGCGTTTTTCCTCCATCGCACTTTCTCCTTTCCGGAAATAATGATAAGCCGGCACTAAGTCAGTGCACCACCACAAGCCGGGGCTCCAAACCCCGTACTTCTTCAACCCGCCCCACCCGCGCAGCGTGGATACCGCTCCGGCTAAGCTCCTCAAGGAGAAGGCTGCTCCGGTCTGCGGAAACGGCGAAAAGGAGGCCGCCGCTGGTTTGCGGATCGAAGAGGAGATCCGAAACGTCGTCTTCCAACCCCGGAGGCAGCTCCACTTTACCCGCCAGGTACTCGCGGTTCCGGTAGGTTCCGGCCGGCACAAGGCCCTGGCGCGCCAGGTCACGGGCACCGGGGAAGAAGGGAATCTCGGACAGATAAAAGATAATGTCTACATTGCTCGCCTTCGCCATTTCATAAGCATGTCCGAGGAGCCCGAATCCGGTGATGTCCGTACAGGCAGAAACTCCTATCTTTCGGGCAGCCGCTGCCGCCGCTGCGTTGAGAGTGGCCATACTGGTGGCAACCCGGTCGAACTCATCCAGTGGCGCCAGGTCCACCTTGTAAGCCGTAAGGAACACTCCCGTTCCGAGCGGCTTGGTAAGGATAAGGTCGTCGCCCGGACGGGCGCCGCCGTTGCTCCAGATTTCCTCCGGCCGCGCAGTGCCGGTCACGGCCAAGCCGTACTTAGGCTCCTCGTCATTGATACTGTGCCCACCGGCCAGGAGCGCACCTGCCTCTTTCACCTTTTCTGCCCCGCCGCGCAAAATCTCCCGCAACACGTCTTCCCCAAGGCAGGAGGGAAAGCCTACTATGTTCAGGGCTAGGAGCGGTCGGGCTCCCATGGCGTAAATATCACTCAAAGCATTGGCAGCTGCAATCTGGCCGAAAAGAAAGGGGTCGTCCACCACGGGCGTAAAAAAGTCCACCGTCTGAACCAGGACGAGGTCAGGTGCCAGTTGGTAGGCCGCCGCATCATCACTGGTGTCGTGTCCTACCAAAAGGCGCGGGTCATGCAGCAAGGGTAAATCTCGCAGGACCTGCGAGAGGGTCGCCGGACCCAGTTTTGCCCCTCAGCCAGAAGCAGCTGTGAGCGCTGTAAGTCGCTGCTCTTTCGTCATCACTTCCACCTCCTCAGCCGGCAGCATGCCGCAGGCTCTTGGCGTTAAAGGTGGTTAGAAAGTTCTGGAATTCCTCTAAAGCCCTATTAGGAAGGGACTGTTTATGTCTTACCAGGAAAAGATCGCGCTTAAGGTTTAATCCCTCTACATAGACTTGGCGCACCTGCCCTAAAGCCAAGGCCCTATCGGCGGCCCAGCGGGAGACCACCGAAATACCCAGGCCGGCCTCTACCGCCGTAAGGATGGCCTCCGTGCTCCCAAGTTCCATAACGACCTTAAGGTCCGCGAGGTCAATCCCGATTTCCTTTAGACGCTGCGCCAAAACCTCCCGCGTCCCTGATCCTTTTTCCCGTAAGATGAAGTTCTCCGCCAGAAGGCTGGAAGGAGCAACGCGGGCGCGAGAAGGCCAGGCATGGCCCGGCGGCACAATGACGATTAGCTCATCCTCCATAACCTTGGTAGCCACAAGTTGACCCTGCGGGGCAATAGCCCCAACGATTCCCAGGTCCAAGCGCTGCTCGAGAACTTTTTTCCTGATCTCCTCCGAGTCACCGATTTCCAGGCTGACCTGCACCTCAGGGAATTTTTCTTTGAACGCGCCGATGAGGTGAGGAAGAATGTATTCGCCGGGGATGGTGCTCGCCCCTACCAACAGGCGGCCGCGCACGTGCTGGGAAAGCTGGCTTACCTTGTACTCCGTTTCCGCAAGGAGTTTCAGCACCTGGCGCGCAAATTCCCAGACCAGACGGCCTTCTTCGGTAAGCTCGGCCCTCTTTCCAGAGCGGTCCACTAGGCGGGCACCGAAATGCTCTTCCAAGGAGTGGATCTGGAAACTTACGGCCGGCTGGGTAAGGAAGAGTTTTTCCGCAGCCAGCGAGAAACTCTTGCATTCCGCCAGAGCAACCAGCGTGCGTAGCTGATTTATATTCATCCGCAACCCTCCAGCGCCTCAAAACCCTCGCGGTACCTTCTTTCGACACTGAAGGGATGAAACCCTGCTCAAAATGAGCAAAAGGCCAAATCTTGCTTAAGAGAATTCTAATAAATAGCTACATGCTCTAGGGAAAGAGGCAAACCCCCAACCGCACCGTCAAGGGCAGCAAAAGAAGAGCCTGTAGTGACCTACGCTGCAGCTGTTACAGATCCCTACATAGCCCAAGGCAGCCTTTCGACTACCGAGGACCATTACAGAACCTGTAACAACCTGTGCTCGACCCGGCGAAATACCTGAGAAGCTCAGATTCCTCTCTCGAGGAACCCTGAACCTCGAGCCTTTCCACTACAGGTGAAAAAACATGCGGCACTTCGCCGGATCTTAGCTCGACCGGCAGGCATCCCCTTTGACCCTGCGGCAATCCTTCGGACTGCCGGAGAGCCTTAGGGAACACCGGCCAGTCTGCCCGCCGGCTAACGCCGGGCCCTTTGCCCGGCGTTAACCTTTGGCCGACCACTGCAGAGCGAACCCGCCCTGCAGCAGTCTGGGCTCAGCCACTACAGACCCTTCGTTCATTATTTTGTCCCGCCTTACAATCATTATGCACACGTAAAAACTTTTTTGAGTAACAACAGCACCCCTGCCTTCGAGGCACGGGTGCCGCTTTTTGGTTGGGCCCTGGTTTTGTATTACCAAAGGGAGACAAGCTTCTATTTCTGGAAGCCGTAGGCCTTATACATCAACTTATTGAGATCGGTGTTATCCAAATGCTTTGCGAACTCTTCAGCGTACGGACCATAAGCCATGACCGGTACGTCATTTCCGGTATGGCCGCCAGAGGTCCAGCCGGCGTAAGCCCGGCGGCTTACGATGTCCGCGGCGGCATTAGCTGCGGCGTAGGGGTTGGTTTCTTTCGCTTTGAAGGCATTCAAGAGGGCAATGCGTTCGTCAAGGGTGAGGTCATTAATGCCGACGTACTCCGCGAAGATGTCTTTGTAATTGTCCACAGTCAGTTTAGCGGCAATGACATCTTCGAAAGAGTTCTTTTGCCCCTTAAAAGCTGCAGGATTGAAGTTGTATTCGCCGTATCCGCCGATGGAGAGGCCCCCGGTTTCATGGTCGGCCGTAACGATCACCAGGGTGTCCTTGCGGTTCTTGGCATAATCTAAAGCGACTTTTACCGCTTCATCAAAGGCGAGGACATCTTTGGCGACGCTGGCAGTGTCATGGCCGTGGGAAGCATGGTCAATGCGGCCACCTTCTACCATCAGGAAGAAACCGTCTTTGTCCTTGCTTAACAGCTCGATGGCTTTTTTCGTCATCTCCGCGAGGCTCGGTTCTTTAGCCGGATCCCGGTCAATCTCATAGCTGAGGTGACTGCTTTTGAACAGCCCAAGAACTTTATCGCCGGAGACCTTCTGTAAATCCTCTTTCGTTTCGATGAACTTATAGCCCATTTTCTTGGCTTCTTCGATAAGGTTTTTGCCGTCTTCGCGCTTGCCACCTAGGTCTTTCGGCAGGAAGTGCCGCTTCCCGCCGCCAAAGAGGACGTTAACCTTATGGTTCAGCATATCGACCGCGATTTCATTTTCCGCATCCCGATCCACGTTATGGGCGGCGAAGGCGGCCGGCGTGGCATGGGTGATACGGGTGGTGGTCACAAGTCCCGTGGCTTTTCCTTTTTCCTGGGCGGTTTCTAAAATTGTCTTCACCGGTTGTTTGTTGACATCCACACTGATGGCGGCATTGTATGTTTTCACACCGGTGGCGATGGCCGTAGCGGCGGCAGCCGAGTCAGTCACCCATTTTTCCACCGGGTCGTTGGGATATGTCGAAACGGTTCCGTTATACGTGAAGGTGTCCATCGTTAGCGCGCCGCCCTTGACAATACGGCCTAAAGTCATCTGCCCGTAACCCATGCCGTCACCGATGAGCAAGATCACATTTTTGGCTGGCGCGGAGGGCGTAGCTGCCTGGACGGCGGGTAAAACAGCGGTCAGGGTCAGAGAAACAACTGTCAGCAGTATCACCAGTAAGCCGACACTTCTCTTCGCCGAGAACCTCACGGCAATCCCTCCTAAGGCGTTTTGCCTTCATTGTACACGCTTGATTTTAGGAGAGTATTAAGCCAAGCTTAATTCTTTGTTAGAAGCGGGGACCATACCCCTGAACACCTAGCGCAGAAGCCGCATTAGGTGGCGGCGGGTAAGCCAGGTAGCCAGGAGGTTTACACCTAGAACAGTAATCACAAGTACCGCCGCCGTTCCAAAGGCCTTGTCCATGGCCCCCACCTCCATCGCCACCAGGTATAGGTGAAGGGCCATGGTACGGGCCGGTTCGAAGATGCTGCGCGGTAGGCGGAGTGACCCGCCTAACGTAAGGAGCAGCGCTGCCGTTTCCCCCACCACCCGGCCAATGCTTAAGATCACCCCGGTGAGTATCCCGGGAGCGGCAGCAGGAAGCACCACCCGTACCACGGTCTGCCAGCGCGTCGCCCCCAGAGCCAGGCTGCCTTCACGGTACTCCTGCGGCACCGCCCGTAGTGCTTCTTCAGAAGTGCGGATGAGGGTAGGTAGCACCATGCACGCAGCAGTGAACGCTCCAGAGAGGATGGACCAGCCGTGGGTGACCGGTTTTAACGCAACGACAAACAAGGCATACCCAAAGAGACCGAACACAATCGAAGGCACGGCGGCCAGCGCGTCGATGCCGAAACGAACCAAGCTGGTAAACCACCCGTCATGCGTATACTCCGCCAGGTAAATTCCGGCTCCGATACCTAGGGGAGCAGCCAGAATTAGGCTCGCGGCCACAAAATACAGCGTGCCGACGATAGAGCTAAAAATCCCCCCACTCCGCCCCATCTCGGTTGGTTCTTTCGTGAGAAACTCCCAGCTGACCTGGGGCAGCCCTTGAACAAGGATGTAACCCAGGATTACCGTAAGAATAAGCACCGTTAGGCTGGCTGCGCCCCAGAGCAGGGTAAAGGCTAGCTTCTGGGCTTGTTGCTGGCTCACCCGCGTTTCACCCGCCTTCGACTAACCAGAAGCGCCGCCAGGTTTACGACCATGGTCAGGCCGAAGAGCACCACCCCGGTGGCGTACAGGGCCTGACTATGTGCTCCAGGGCCGGCATACGGCATCTCCAGGGCAATGTTGCTGGTGAGGGTGCGTACAGGAGAAAAGAGCGATTGAGGTAGAACTGGTGTGTTACCGGCCACCATGATGACCGCCATGGTTTCACCAATGGCCCGCCCCATCGCCAGGACTATGGCGGCCACGATTCCGGGCCGGGCCGCGGGCAGAAGCACGCAGGCGATGGTTTGCCAATGCGTGGCCCCTAACGCCAGGGAACCTTCCTTATACTCCAAGGGCTGCGCGCGCAGTACGTCCTCGGCGATGTTGATGATGGTCGGTAGGATCATGATGGCCAGCACCAGCCCGGCGGCCAGCACACTGTAGCCGGCCCGGAATTGCGGGTCAAGCGATGCTCCCAGCCAGGTCTGCGCCAGCGCCCGGATAATCGGGACCAGCATGGTCATGCCGAAAAGACCGTACACTACCGAAGGGATACCGGCCAAGAGCTCCACTGCCGGCCGAACCAAGCGCTCGGCACGCGGCGGTGCTATCTCGGCCAGGAAGATGGCCGTTGCCAGACCAAGCGGTACCCCAACCGCCAGGGCCACCGCCGTTACGGCGATGCTGCCCACAATCATCGGGAAGATGCCAAAAACGCCCTGAAGCGGCCGCCATTCGTGCCCCAAGAGAAAGTTCAGCAGCCCCGTCCGCTCAAAGGCCGGGAGGCCCTCAATTAAGATAAAGGTTCCGATAAGCACGATGATCACCACGGCGATAAGCGCCGCGAGGAAGAGGGCAACCTCGCTCCCGCGCTCAAAAACGGCTCTACGCATACATACCCCCCTCGCCGCTGGAAAATAAAAGGCTGGGGGTGGCATGGCCACCCCAAAGGAGGTAAGGCAGGCAGGTAACCGAATAAAGAGCTCAATTACTTAACAGTGATGTACTCTTTGCCTACGATCTGCTGTCCTTCCGGGCTGAGCACGAAGTCGATGTAGGCCTTTACCACACCCTCCGGCTGCTTCTGGGTGAGGTACAGGAAGGGACGAGAGAGCTTGTACTTGCCGGCCTTAACGTTGTCCACGGTGGCCTCGACGCCCTCGATTTTAACGGCTTTCACCTCGTTATTCAGGTAACCGAAGGAAAGGAAGCCGATGGCGTTGGGATCTCCGGCTACCGCCGTGCGCATGGCACCGTTGGAGTTCTGCTGCAGGGCCTTATCAGTGATCTTGGTGCCCTCGCCCAGCACAAGTTCCGTGAAGGCTCCCAGCGTCCCCGAACCGTCTTCACGCCGGAACACGGTGATAGGAGCGTCTTTGCCGCCGACCTGTTTCCAGTTGGTGATCTTGCCGGTGAAGATGTCTTTTACCTGGGCCAGAGTAAGACCATCGACCTTGTTGCTGGGATGCACCACCACGGCGATGCCATCGGTCGCGATCTGGTGCTCTACCACCGTACCTTTTTCCTCAGGCTTAAGGGCACGGGAAGAAGCACCGATGTCCGCCGTGCCGTTCTGCGCCGCCTTGATGCCAGCGCCAGAACCACCGCCCGCCACGTTGATGGTTACGCCCGGGTTCTTTGTCATGAAAGCCTTAGCTAGTTCCTCGGAAAGCGGCTGAACGGAAGTTGACCCGGCAATCTGGATAGAACCGGAGAGACCCTGCGGCTGCTGGGGCTGGGCTGGCTGCTGCGGCTCAGCCGGCTTGGCAGGCTCGGCGGGCTTCTTCGGCGCGCAACCCGCGAGGAGCCCGAGCACGAGAGCCACTGCAAGCAGCACGGTCAACCAGCGCATCCTTTGAATCCCCATAAACTGTACCCTCCCTTGGGGCCAAGCCCCATTTTCTGAGAGTAATTATAAGGTGACAGTGTTAAATGACAATTATGGGACTGTTAACCATATGTTAGAATTGCGTCGACAAGTGGTGACACGAAGTCCCTCCCCGTCTATTCTACCGGAGGCCGGAAACGGTAGCCTACACCGCGCACTGTCTCGATGAGCACCGGATGGGCCGGGTCGGCCTCGATTTTCTGCCGCAAGTAGCGCACGTGCACATCTACCGTACGTGTATCGGCCGCATATTCGTAACCCCAAACGTGCTCCAGAAGGAAGTCGCGCCGTAGCACCTTCCCCGGATTCCGGAGGAAAGTCTCGAGCAGGGAGAATTCCTTGGGGGTGAGGGCCTTGCGTTCGCCGGCCAGGAGCACCTCGTACCGGTCCGGATAAAGCTCCAGGTGGCCGCTCCGTAAAACCGGCGCCTCGTTTTTCGCGGGAAGGCGGCGCAGGCGTGCCCGGATGCGAGCAATAAGTTCCCGCGGGCTGAAGGGCTTTACTATGTAATCGTCGGCGCCGAGCTCGAGCCCCAGTACCCGGTCAGCCTCGCTGGCCCGGGCGGTAAGCATGATTACCGGAATGGCCCGGGTCTTTTCCTCTCCTCTAAGAAGCCTGAACACCTCCAAGCCGCTTAAGCCCGGTAGCATGAGGTCGAGAACGATGAGATCCGGCACCTCGCGCCGCGCTACCTCCAGAGCGGCCGGCCCATCACCGGCTGCGAGCACCCGAAAGCCTTCCTTTTCCAGGTTAAAGCGCACGAGTTCCACCACATGGGGCTCATCGTCTACTACCAGAATGCGAGCCATCTCTCTTCCACCCTCTTTTAACCCGCGAAAGCAAAAGCCAGCGCCACCCTTAGGAAACAGGGCAGGTACGCTGGCTTAAGAGTCGCTGGCGCCGTTTGAGTTCGGCGAGGTAACTCTTGACCCGCTCCGCCGAATAGTTGAGGATATCTTCGTCGCGGATTCCGGCCGCATGCGCCACTTCTAGAGCCTGGTCGAAGTTGCCCACGGCCGTGTAGATGTGCGCGTCGCTGGAGACGATGACCGGTACCTTGTAGCGGTGGATATAGCGGGCAATGAGCTCGCAGCGCGGTCGGCTGCCGGAACGGCTGACGGAAAAAGAGCTGTTATTGATCTCCAGGGCCTTCCCTACGGCCTTGGCCGCCAATACCACCCGCTCGATGTCCACCGGGAAGTGCGGGTTTCCCGGGTGCACAATGGCGTGCACGTAAGGATTGTACAGCGCGGCGATCATGGCCTGAGTGTTCTCCTCGACGGACCCGCCGTCGTAACCGGTGCCTGCGTGAAACCCGGCCAGCACCAGGTCCAGCCGTTCCAAGAGGTATTCCGGCATATCCAGGGTGCCACGGCTATCGATGATGTTGGCCTCCACGCCGCGCAGGATCTCCACGCCACAGAGGCTGGGCGGTATCGCCGCCAGGTTGCCGAAGTGGTACTCGTGCGGCCCGCCCGGCATGTTAATGCCGTGATCGGTCATGCCTAAGAGCTTGATGCCTTTCGCCGCCGCGGCCTCAGCCATCTCCTTAATTGTGCTGTAGGCGTGCCGGCTGGCCACAGTGTGGGTATGCAGGTCGGCTTCAAAACCCATTTTCTTCCTCCTTTCCGAAGACCAGTTGGCTTCTCCCACCGTTTTAATTGTAGAAATTCCTTGTTAAGATCCCCTAAAAGGGGTGTTAAGTTTACGTAAACGCCCGGGCGTTCACCCGGCACCCTGCGGGTAGGCCTGCGAAAAACTTCGGCGCTCGGGCATCCCCCTTCGGCGCCGAGACCTCCCGACGAACGAACTCGGCTCGCTCGGGGCTCAGGCTGGGCTCGGCCCTTCGGGCGGGAGTCAGCCTTCGCTTTCCCTCGCTCGCCTTCGTTCTTTTCAATGGCGGTACGTAATGCGCCGTGCGGGCGATGGCCCTCGGCCTCAGTTACTGCCAAACAACAGTGGCAGGTACCGTTCTTCAGAGTGGGCGAAAAAAAGGCGGGCTCCGCAGGGAGCCCAAGTCTATGATAAGAAGGGGGGTATAGGATAGCTTGTTTAGAATATAGCAAGGGATTGTTAAGGAAATGTTGCAAGTCCTTTACAGTGTGATTAATAAGCGCGGAGCATCCCTGACAAAAATACGAGGTACTGCTGCTAGGCTGCCCGGGAGAGAGCTCGAGCAGCTTTATTAATCTTGCTCTACCGTAGGCTTTTGAGACCAGGTCTTGTCGCGCATAGCCTGAGTGCCCGGGAAACATACTAGTCAGGGAAGATAATGGTCTAAGAGAGGAGGATAGGAGCATGGCGGTAAGTAATGGGCGCGCCCTTGAGGTTTTCACCGACCGGGAGCTCCAGTGCCTGCAGGAACAGCTTTCGCTGGAAGAGCTGGCGGTAAAGAAAATGCGTTATTATGAAGGGCAGGTAACTGACCCGGAGCTCAAGAAAGTAATAAGCTCCCTGCGCGAACAGCACGAGGGGCATTATAACACCCTGATGCGGCACCTTCTAAGCCAGGAAATAAGGCCTTAAGGAGGGACGGTCGTGGCCGAAAAGCTTTCTGAACGCGACATCTTGCAGGACTGCCTGGTACTGGAGAAACACCTTACGGAAACCTACAACGCAGCGGTCAATGAAACTGCCCATAATATGCTTCGCAGCGATCTCATCAACATTCTCACGGAAGAACATCAACTCCACTCATCGGTGTTCGGCGCTTTAGACAACCGCGGCTGGTACCTTACCCGGCCGGTTACCAAGGAAGCACTCCGCGAAGTGCAGAGCTACTTTAAGGGTATGCAAGGCAGGTTGCAGTAGATCACGACGCGGGGCCGAGAAAGAGCGCTCCGCGTTTTCCACATTGGCACTTGGAGGTGAATACGTGGCGCCTCCTGTCTCGGCCAGAGGCCCGGTCTTAACCCCGGCACCCGGCCCGGAAGGTGCTCCCGGCAACCAGGACCTGGAGCGGGTAGAGGACTTTCTACGCAGGGCTATAGGCGCGGCCGGCAACCGCCAAGCTGCCGCCCTCGGAAGAGAGCTGGCCTTTGCCGGAGGTAAACGCCTGCGCCCGCGGCTTTTTCTTCTCTCTTTTCGTGCTTCGGCCTCCTTTGATCCACCACCCCATGTGTACCGCCTGGCCGCCGCTTTGGAACTCCTGCACCTGGCAACGCTCGTTCACGACGACGTTATCGACGGCGCCACCGTGCGCCGCTCGCGGCCCAGCCTGAACGCCATGCACGGCGAGCGCGCAGCAGTCCTCATCGGGGATTTTTTCTTCAGCCAGTTCTTACAGGCGGCCGCGCCCAGCGGTCCCCGCGCTCTAGCGCTTCTTTCGGCCACCATCTCCAGGATGGTGGAGGGCGAGCTGGAGCAGGCGCGCCACCGCTTCGACCTAAGCTTAAGCGAGGCCCAGTATTTGCGCATTATCGCCAAGAAGACCGCCGCCTTCCTGGCCGCCGCCTGCGAGCTTGGCGCCCTGGTGGCGGGAGCAGGGCAAAAGGAGCGAAGGTTATTCCAGCGCTTCGGCCGGTATCTTGGGTGCGCTTTTCAACTCCAGGACGACATCCTGGACTATGTGGGCGACCCGCTTCTTCTCGGCAAGCCGCGCGGGAGCGATCTGGCTGAGGGCGTGGTCACCCTTCCCCTCATCTATGCTCTAAAATGCGGCCGCCGGGCAGCACGCGTAAGGTCGCTCCTCGCCGGCTTCCCCCCCGGCCCCGGAGAATTAGAGGCCGTCCGGGTCGAGGTGGAAAAAGCAGGGGGCATCGCCTACGCCCGCGCGCGGGCAAATGAATTCTTACGGCGCGCCCTGGCCGAGCTCACCGTCCTACCCCCAGGACCCGCCCGTGCCGAGTTCGAAGGGCTGGTATGGTCCTTGGAGCGGCGGGAAAAGTGAAGGGATCAGCGTACTCGCTTCGGCTGGCTCGTGTAAGCAAGGGGACACTTTCCTTAAAATTCCTTAACGGAGGCTAAGAGCATGATGAGCTTTCTCTGGGCCTTTCTCGGGACCCTGGCGGCGCTCGCCTTTGCCGTGGGCACGCTCATCGCGGCCCGCCGCCAGATTTTCCGCCTTCTGGCCGCCCGCTTCATACCAAGGCTGCGGCGCCTGCGCGACCGGTCCTAGGGCCACAAGGCTAGAAACGCCCGGGCCTTTCGCTCGGCCTCGGGCGTCGTACTCTATTCTCCTCCCACCCAGCGCACGGCGTTGGCCCAGAACCGATTGTAGCCGGGCCAGCTTAAGAACTCGGGCGGGCCCCAGTGGGGCGCGCAGTCGCTGGCGAAAGCCAGGCTGCGGCCGCGGCCGTACGTCCCGACCACCAAGAAGGGGTCTTCTCCGGCGGCAAGGAGCACCTTCGCCCCCTCCTTGGCCCGGAACCGGTTGTACCCCAAAAAGTGCGGCCATTTCTCCGGCACGCCGGCCAGTACCGGGTGTTCCGGCGAAATTACCCGCGGCGTTATGCCCTCCGGCACCTCGCGCCGGTCGTCGCCGGGCAGGCACTCCACCGGCAGGGCGGCTTTGAGCGGCGTCTCCCCGTAGCGGGCTTTGCCGTCGATCCCCGAAAAAGACATATAGCCCCCGATCATGACGAGCCCACCGCCCTCCGCGACGTACTGCCGCAAGGCTTCCAGGCGGTTGGGGAGGACGGCCGACCTGCTGAAGGTATCATTGTGCAGAAGCAGGGTGTTGGAACCGATGTCGCTCAAAATCACTGCCCCATAGCGCTTAAGCTCTCCCACGGAGAAGGGAAAATGATCCTGCGCCACGTGGCTGGGCTGGTAATCCACCTCTATCCCGGCAGCACGGAGGGCCGAAAGGAGCCAGCCGGCTCCTTCTTCGTATTTAGACGTGGTGAAGCTGTCGAAACCCTTAACGTGGATCATGTGGGTAACCCAGGACTCGCCAGCCAAAAGGACGCGCACGTCTCCTGCCTCCTCTCTTCTTTTTGACGCTCTTCCTTTACTCCGCCACGCCGCACCAGTCCAGGATGAAGCGCGCGGCAATACGGATGAATGTCAGATACTCCTGAACGTCCACAGACTCACCGACACTGTGAGCCTGTTCCGGCTCGCCCGGCCCGAGGATCACGCAGGGAATCCCGGCCAGGGCGGTAAAGTACCTGGCATCGCAGCCGGCGGGCATACCGCTCACTCGCGCAGGTGCGCCAGTTTCAGCTTCTACGGCACCGGCCGCCGCCTGTACCAACGGATGGTCCACCGGCACCTCGAAGGGACTTCCCTCCTGATATTTTTCAATCTTGGGCGGGTGTTCGCGCAGCCACGGGTCGCCCCGGGCACAGTCTTCAAGCGCCGCCAGCACTTCCTGTTCCGTACGGCGTCCGGCCTCCGGCCCGTCCGGGAGGTAGTGGAGGCAGAGCTTGAACTCGCACCACCCCGGCACTGTGGAACCGGCCTCGCCGCCGTGGATCTCACCCACGTTGATGCTCGGGCCGGGAAGCAGCGGGTGACGCCGGGTAAGGAGCCAGCGGTGCTCCAGCTCATTTAGTGCCTGGATCAGCTTTATGGCCTTTTCGACGGCGCTTACGCCTGCCCACTTGCGGCTGGAGTGGAGGGGCTTCCCTTCTACTCTCACCGCGTAAAAGATGAAGCCCATGTGCGCCGGCTGCACTTCCAGGTGCGTAGGCTCGGCGACAACGGCCCCGTCGGCACGGTAACCGCGGTCCAGGCAGGCCAGCGTCCCGTTCCCGCCGCCTTCCTCATCCACAACGCTTTCGAAGATGAGGTCGCCCTTAAGGCGCACCCCGGCGCGCCATACCGCTTCCGCGGCGAGGAGCAGCCCGGCGAGCCCGGCCTTCATGTCGGCCGCGCCGAGGCCGTACAGCCGCCCGTGCTCCACCACGCCACTCCAGGGCGGGTAGGGCCAGGCGGCCGGGTCCCCGGGCGGCATGGTGTCCACGTGCCCGTTGAGGATGAGCGACCGCCCGCCGCCGGTTCCGGGAAAGCGGGCCACCACGTTTGGCCGCCCTGCGTAGTTATGCCCCTCATTTCCCAGGCCGTAGCGCTTCAGGCGATCTTCCTCCGGCTCGAATACGTCGGGCAGAGCGCCGAGGCGTTCCAGTCGCGCCCGAACGAGCTCCTGTCCCGCCGCCTCCCGTCCGCCCGTGATTCCGTGCCCTAATACCTGCGTATCCGCCTGCACGAGCTGTTGCAGAAAGCGCACCGCCTCTTCTTCCTGTCCCCTTAAAACCTCGCTTACGCGCTGCCAAGCATCCGGCATTCCCTTCGCCCTCCTTCAGCGGTAGCGGGCGAGGGCGGTAAGGACGATGTCCCAGAAGCGGTCGCGGTCGAGCTTCATGGCCACCTGGGCGTTGGGCGCATGGCCGGTGAGGCCGTAAAAGTCGCAGACGGTGCGGCCGTAGTTGAGGTCGCTCTTGGTATCCACCGCGACGTAGGCCGGCCGCGTGGTAAACACGTCCGGGTCGATCAGCTTGGCCACCGTGCAGGGATCGTGCACCGGCGGCGCCTCCATGCCGTAAACCTGGTGGTAGGTGGAGGCAAAGAAAGTGAGGAGCTCCGCCACCAGGTCTCCCACGCGCGTCTTTAAGGCGCGCAGGCGCTCCAGCACATCCGGTGTGGCCGTAGCCTGGTGCGTAAGGTCAAGGCCCACCATGGTGACGGGCGCACCGGCGGTAAAGACCACGTGGGCCGCCTCCGGATCAGCATAGATATTGAACTCGGCCGCCGGCGTAACGTTGCCCAGCCCGTAAGCACCGCCCATGAGGACGATCTCTTTAACCCGCCTGGCCAGGTCGGGCCGGCGGATGAAGACGGCCGCGATGTTGGTGAGGGGACCCGTCGGCACCAGGGTGATGTCGCCTTCCGACTCATCCAGCGTGCGGATGATGAAATCGACGGCATGCTCCTCCTGGACCGGCACTTCCGGTGCCGGCAGAGCGGGCCCGTCCAACCCGGATTCGCCGTGGATGTTGGGCGCAATAACCTGATCGCGCACCAGTGGCCGGGACATTCCCGCGTAGATGGGAACATTAATGCCGGCCACAGTAGCTACGCGCCGGGCGTTCAGCGTGGTTTTCTCCAGGGTTTGATTGCCGGCCACGGTGGTGACCCCGACCAGTTCGATTTCGGGACTCGCTGCAGCGAGGAGAAGGGCTACGGCGTCGTCGTGGCCGGGGTCGATGTCCAGGATAATCCTCCGTTTCATTCTCTCGCCTCCTCGGTAAAGCTCGGTAGTTTCAGGCGGCGCGGCACGGCGGCCAGGCGGGAGACAACGATCAGCACGGCCACCGTAACTACGTAGGGTATCATTAACATGAACTGGGACGGGAAGCCAAGGGTCTGCAGGCGCATTGACAGCGCCTCGGCCAGGCCGAAAATCAGGGCCGCCACCAAAGTTCCTACAGGCGTGCCGCGGCCAAAGTAGATGGCCGCCAGGGCAATGAAGCCGCGCCCGGATACCATGTTTTCCACGAACATTCGAAGCTGGGCCAGCGAAAGATAAGCACCGGCCAGACCGGAAAAGGCGCCGCTTATGAGAACGGCCAGAAACTGGACCCGCGCAGGGTCCACGCCCACCGAACGCGCCGCCTCGGCATGTTCACCTACCGCCCGTATTCTGAGGCCGGTAGGCGTACGATAGAGAAAGTAGTGCACGACGGCCACGAGGACGAAGGCTACATAAACGAGAAGCGAGTGGCCGCTGAGAAGGGGCCCGAGGAAGGGGATTTTATCGATCACGGGCAGGGTGAGGGTGGGTACCCCAACGATGCGCGGGTCGGAAAGGGAACCGCGCGTGCGGAAAATGGAGCGCAGGAGGTACATGGTGAAGGCCCCGGCAAATAGATTCAGTCCCATCCCGGCTACGATGATGTTACAGCGGTAGCGCACGCCGAAGAGACCAAAGATCACCGCTGCGAGCAGCCCTACTCCTACTGCCGCCAGCAGGGCCAGCCACACCGAGCCGGTCATGTAGCTGACGAACACGCCGGCCCAAGCGCCGAACAGCATCATGCCTTCCATACCGATGTTAAGGATGTTGGCCTGCAAGGTAAAAAGTCCGCCCAGCCCGGCCAGGAGAATAGGTATCGCGATACGGATACCGGCAACGACAAGCCCTAAGTTCAGGATGTTTGAGAGGAATCCCACCGCTCACCGCCTCCTTTCCCGGACTTACCTGGCAGGATGTGCCAGCGCCGTAGCTTTTCCCGGAAGGCTTCGCTCGATTGAGCAAAAGCGAACAACCCTTCGGCCGTAACGAAGAAGATAATTACGGCCACCAAAGAAGTGAGCAGCTCCTTGGGTACCGCCGTGGTGCGGTCCATGTAGGCGGCACCGGTTTGCAGTGCCCCGTAAAAGAGCCCGGCCAGGAGGATACCCAAGGGGTGGTTGCGGGCCAATAGGGACACCATGATCCCGTCAAAACCGTATCCGGGGGAAAAGCCGTCAATGAAGCGGTAAAGAATCCCCATGACCTGAACCGCCCCTGCCAACCCGCCTATTGCCCCGCTTATGAGCATGGCCCTGATCATGGTCCGCGGCACGTCCACCCCGGCGTATTCAGCAAAACTGGGGTTCAACCCGGTCATGCGAATATCGTAGCCCAGGCTGGTGCGGTGAAGGAGCCAGTACAAGAAGATGGCTACGGCAATGGCCAGAAACAGTCCGGCATGAACCCGGGAAGGCGGGAGAAAACGGGGCAGGTAGGCCGTCGGGTGTATAGGCGGCGTCTGCTGCGTACCGGCAGTAAGATCTTTGAAGGGGATGGCCACCAGGTACGAGGTAAAGAGAATAGCCACGTAATTGAGAAGGATGGTCGTCACCGTCTCGTCCGCCTTATAGCGGGCGCGGGCATAACCGGGCGGGAAGGCCCAGGCCGCCCCGACCAGCATGGACGCTGCGAGCGTCATGGGAATATGAATGGGGGCTGGGAGCGATAGCTTATTGCCCACGAGAAAGGCCGCAAAAGCCCCGAGATAAAGCGATCCTTCTATCCCTACATTAAAGACTCCGCTGGTGAAGGCCACTGCCGCACCCAAGCCCGCGATAGTGACGGGGATGGAGCGCTCGAGGGTCTCGGCCAACCGATAAAAGTTGCCGAATGCCCCGAAGAGCATTTTGCTATAAGCTTCCAGGGGATTCTGCTGGGAGAGGAGGATAATGAAGGCGCCAATGGCTAGGGCCGCAAGAATGGCCAAAAGCGGCCGCAGGAGGTTACGCAAAAGAAAATCCGCTATCTTCTTAGGCACTTATACCACCTGCTTTCGCCCTGAGGTCCATCCGCCGCGCGCCCGACATGTAAAGGCCTATCTCCTCTTCGCTGGTCGTCTTTGGATCGAGCTCGGCGGTGAACTCACCTTCGTAAAGGACAAGGATTCGATCGCTTAAAGATAAAACCTCCTGCAGATCAGCCGAAACAAGGAGGATAGCCGCCCCGGCATCCCTTTTGGCCACAAGGCTCCGGTGAATGAATTCTATGGCCCCGATGTCCACACCGCGCGTAGGTTGAGAGACCAAAAGAACGTCTGCCGCGCGGCTAAACTCGCGGGCAACTACGAGTTTCTGGGCATTGCCGCCGGAAAGGGAGCTCGCCGGGTCGTAAATACTGCCGATTTTGATCCTGTACTCCTTGACCAGGGTTTCGGTAAAAGCGGCGGCTTCTTTCCAGTCGATAATGCCACGGCGGGCGAAGGGCATCCCGTAATGTTCTCCGGCAATCATATTCTCCAGAATCGTAGCCTGGCCGCAGAGGCCGCGGCGGAAACGGTCTTCAGGGATGTGGGCCACTCCGGCGCGGCGGATGGCGGCCACCGAAAGCCCTTTAAGGGAACGGCCGTCTTTTTCGACCTCGCCTCTCTCAATGCTTCTGAGCCCGCTCAAAGCCTCGACGAGTTCGGTCTGGCCGTTCCCTTCTACTCCGGCAATACCCAGTATTTCGCCCCGCCGCAGGGTAAAGCTAAGGCCGCGCACCGCCGGAAGCCCGCGCCGGTCCGCTACCCACAGGTCCCGCACCTCGAGTGCCGGCTGCCCGGGTCGGGCGTCCCCCTTTTCCACTCTAAGGAGTACCGGCCGGCCCACCATAAGGCGGGCCAGCTCGGCCTCGTTCGTTTCCGCCGTCTTGAGGTTCCCGACTACCTCGCCGGCGCGCATGACCGTAATAGCGTCGGAGATGGCCAGAACTTCCTTCAACTTGTGGGAAATGAAGATGAGCGTCTTGCCCTGGGCAACCATGGATTTGAGGACCCGGAAAAGCTCCTCCGTTTCTTGGGGAGTAAGGACGGCTGTAGGCTCGTCCAAAATAAGGAGCTCTGCTCCCCGGGAGAGAGCCTTGATGATCTCCACCCGCTGCTCAAGTCCTACCGAAAGGTCGCGCACGCGCGCGTCCGGGTCCACCGCTAGGCCGTAGCGCGTTGCGATCTCTTGGACCAGGCGGCGCGCCGCCTGCCGGTCAAGGTGCAGCCCCTGTTGCGGCTCGTGGCCGAGGACAACGTTCTCCGCTACGGTAAGGGAAGGCACCAACATGAAGTGCTGGTGTACCATGCCGATACCCAGAGCCATCGCCTGCTGGGGGCTGGTAATCTCCACCTTACGGCCGGCATAGTAGATGGAACCGGCATCGGGCCTTTCCAGGCCGAAGAGGATTTTCATCAGGGTTGTCTTGCCGGCCCCGTTTTCACCAATGAGGGCGTGGATGGTGCCCCGCCGGACGGTAAGGTTTACGCTGCGATTCGCCCGGACGGAGCCAAAGCTTTTTTCAATTCCCTCCAGGCGAACCAGTTCTTCCTGTGCCACCTGTTTTCACCCCCTTAAGGCGTTAACCCGAGCACGGATATTGCTACTGACCTACCTTGTAGTTGGCGTAATGTTCTACTTTGATCTCGCCCTTGGCAATCTTCTCCGTGATTTCGGCCAGCTTTTGCCGGACCTCCTGCGGAATCTTGTCGCCCATAACCTTCATATCGGTTAGGCCGACACCACCATTCTGGAGTCCGTATTCGAAGTGGCCCGCTTTCCACTGACCCTCTTTGGCCAGCTTGACCTGGTTGAAGACGGCATTGTCCACGCGTTTTAGCATGCTGGTCAGAATGTGGCCGGGATAGATGCCGTCCTGGTCGGAATCGACGCCGATGGCGTACTTTCCTGCATCTTTGGCCGCCTCAAGGATGCCCACTCCGGTACCGCTGGCCACGTTCATCACGATATCGGCGCCCTGGTTATACTGAGCGAGGGTGAGCTCTTTGCCTTTTGCCGGGTCATTAAAGGAGCCGGCAAAGGAGTAAAGCACTTTGACCTCAGGATCAATATACTTGGCACCCTGTTCGTAACCGGTAAGGAAATCGCGCAGCACGGCAATGTCCGCTCCGCCTACCCAACCGATGATCTTTTCCTCGTTTATCCCGGGAAGTTCAGTGCGGGTAGTCATCATGGCCGCCAGGGCTCCAGCCAGGAAGGAGCCTTCGTTCTGGGCAAAGGTAATGGAGGCGATATTGTCACCTTCGACCACATCGTCGATGTAGACAAATTTCACGTCGGGATACTTGGGGGCCACGTTGGTAAGGGCATCATGCATCTGCGAGGCAGCTACTACCACCACATCGTAGCCATCCTGGGCCGCCGCCTCCAGGTTGGGCTCCCAGTCGGCGCTGTTCACGGACTGGATTACCTTGATCTCGGCACCGAGTTCCTTTTCGACCCGTTCCATGCCGGCCATGCCGGAATCGAAGAAGGACTTGTCCCCGAGGTTTCCGGAAATGACATAGGCTACGCGAAACTTCTTCTCTTGCGTCTGCTCACCGGACTGACCGGCATCGCCACCGCTCTTGCCGCCGCAGCCCGCCAGGGTAAAGGTCAGCGCGGTAACCAACGCGAGAACAAGAGCTGTGAGTTTCCAATTCTTCCACATAGAATACCCCTCCTTGTCTTTCCTAAAAGCGAAGTCTACTAACACAGGTAAATTGCCTTTTCCCTGCCCGCCGGTCGCCTCAGCCCTGCCTGGCGGCAAGGAACATCTCAACCTCCTTTCGGTAAGGCAGAGAGGGCTGTGCACCCGGCTTGGTAACCGCCAGCGCTCCCACCGCGTTGGCAAAAGTCAAAGCACGGTAGATGTCGCCTTCTTCCAGCCAGGCCACGGCAAAGCCAGCCCCAAAGGCGTCGCCGGCGGCGGTAGTGTCCACCGCCTGCACAGAGAAGGCAGGCAGGTGTTCAAACCGGTTGCCGGTCGCGTAAAGTACACCGCGGTCGCCCAGCTTAAGGAGGACATGGCGTGGACCCTGGCTCAAGAGTTTTGCAGCCGCCAGCCTGGCGCTCTTTAGGTCGGTAATGCTCTGGTCACTCAAGGCCGCCGCCTCATGTTCGTTCGGCGTGAGAAAGTCTACTAGTCGCAGGAGCTCCTCCGGCAGGGGCTGAGCCGGAGCGGGATCGAGAATTACCGTTACCCCGTGTTCGTGGGCCAACTCGGCCGCCGCCTGAACTGTAGGCAGGGGAATTTCCAGCTGCAGCAGCAGTACCCGAGCCCCGGCGATAAGGTCGGCATGGTCACGGATATCTTCCGGCGTAAGCCGGGCGTTGGCCCCCGGAGAAACAATAATCTGGTTGTCCCCTGCGGCATCAATGCTAATAAAGGCTACGCCCGAAGAAACTCCCGGTTCCACCTTCACGCCCGCCGTACCCACGCCGTCGGCGGCCAGGTTTCGAATCAAGGTGGCGCCGAAAGGATCGTCGCCCACTTTTCCCACCATGTTCACCCTGCCACCCAGGCGGGCGGCGGCAATGGCCTGGTTGGCCCCTTTACCGCCCCCGGCATAGCGTACGTCCGAGGCGAGTACGGTCTCCCCTGTACGGGGCCTCTCGCGAACGGAAACCGTAAGATCCATATTCAAGCTTCCAACTACAACAATACTCACGCTACTCCCTCTCTCCTTGTGTTGATGCCCGCACGACCAAAGTCGGCTTGAAAAGCTTTTTCTGAACAGGCAGTTCGCGCCGGGCGATGCGCTCCATCGCCACCTCGCAGGCTGTGACGCCGATGAGGTAAGAAGGCTGCTCCACCGTAGTGAGCGGCGGCTTCGCCAGCCGGGCGAACATAATGTTGTCGTATCCAACCACCGCTATGTCCCCCGGTATACGATACCCAGCTTCCGCAATAACTTCCATAGCTCCCAAGGCCATAAGGTCGTTGGAAGCAAAGAGCGCATCCGGCCGGGTGCGGCCCAGGATTTCGGTCATCGCCCGGCGCCCGGAGGCAAACTGGAAATCGCCCCGGGCCATCAGTTCATCTTCCGGCACCAAACCGGCCTCTTTAAGCGCCAGCCGGTAACCGCGCTCGCGCTCCTCCGCAGTCATGAGCCCGTCGGGCCCGGCAATAAAGGCAATGCGCCGGCGGCCCAGCGAAAGGAGATGGCGGGTAGCCAGGTAACCGCCCAACAAGTCGTCCCCCGCCACCACATCGCCTTCCACACCCACCGGCATACGGTCTACCCAGACGACAGGCAGGTGCCGGGCAAACGCGCGGACGTGATCGGTGCTGCTCGAGGAGGAAACGTAGACCAAACCGTCCACACATTTTTCCCTCAGCATAGAAAGATACATGGCTTCCGTGTCCGGGTTGTTATCGGTGTTGCACAAAATTACCAGATACCCCTGGGTGATGGCTGCATCTTCTACGCCGCGGGCGAGCATGGGAAAGTAGGGGTTGGTAATGTCGGGAAGGATGAGGCCGATGGTACGGGTACTTCCTTTCACCATGCTGCGGGCGACGCCGTTGGGCACGTAGTTTAGGCGCCGAATGGCGGCAATGACCTTCTGGTACGTCTCTTCTTTGACATACCCGCTGTGGTTGAGGACGCGCGACACTGTAGCCACAGACACCCCGGCTTCCTTCGCCACCTCGCGAATGCCCATCTGCTGCCCCCCTTAGCCCTACTGTAAGCTCTCCTCTGCTCCCGGCCTCCCCGGCCACCGGTAGTACCCGTAAGCGAGCTGGTGTGTAATCCATTACCCGGAATGTGTAAACGATTACATTCTTTTGAGGAAGTGTTCGCCTTCTTTATAAGCTTTTCCTGCCTGAGGGCCACAGCCGGCCGAAAAATTTTTCTGCCGTCTAAGGTAATCTTCCCCTGACATAACGAAAAGGCCCGGCGGGCCAAACAAACGCCACGCCGGTCCCCGCGATTAATTGTTCTTAAGGCCACCGTAATGCTCAACCTTGATTTCACCACGGCTGATTTTTTCCGCAAGCTCGGCGATCTTCTGGCGCACATCGGCCGGAATCTTGTCGCCCATAACCTTCATTTCGGTAAGGCCGACGCCGCCGTCCTTGAGGCCGTACTCAAACTGCCCTGCCTGCCATTTGCCCTCAATAGCCAACTTCACCTGGTCGTAAACGGCATTGTCCACCCGTTTAAGAAGGCTGGTTAGGATGTGGCCCGGGTAGATAGCGTCTTGGTCGGAATCCACGCCGATCGCATATTTGCCCGCATCCCTGGCCGCTTCCAAAATTCCCAGGCCTGTACCGCCTGCTACGTTCATTACGATATCGGCGCCTTGGCTGTATTGGGCTAAGGTGAGTTCCTTGCCCTTAGCCGGATCGTTGAAGGAACCGGCAAAAGCCGAGAGGACCGTAATCTCCGGGTCGATGTACTTGGCGCCCTGCTCATAGCCGGTTAGGAAGTCGCGCAGGATGGCCATGTCCATGCCGCCCACCCAGCCGATGATCTTCTCCTTGTTCATGCCGGAGAGCTCGGTGTGCGTGGTCATAAGCGCGGCCAGAGCCCCGGCCAAGAAGGAACCCTCATTCTGGGCGAAGGTGATGGAAGCGATGTTGTCGCCCTTGACCACATCGTCCAGATACACAAACTTTACTTTCGGAAACTTCGGCGCCACATTGGCCATGGCATCGTGAAGCGGCGAGCCGCCGGCCACTACCAGGTCAAAGCCCTGTTCGGCAGCAGCCTGCAGGTTCGGCTCCCAATCGGCGCTATTGGCCGATTGCATCACCTTCACCTCGATACCGAGTTCCTTCTGGGCGCGCTCCAGGCCGGCCATGCCGGAGTCGAGGAAGGACTTGTCGCCAAGGTTGCCGGAAGTTACGTAGGCCACGCGGAACTTTTTCCCTCCTCCCTGGCCCTGGCCGGGGGCCGGACTCTCCTCCTCCTTGGGCGCCGCGCAGCCGGCGATTAAGCCAAGCGCCAGGAGCATGGCCGCAGCCAGTGAGCATATCCGTTTGCCCTGCATTTTTGCTCGCCTCCCTAGAATGTAAACGTTTACAGAGAAGTTCCCAGAACTTCTCTTTGCTTTTGATTCGCCGTCCGCGCCCAAATTCCTGCTGCCGTGCCGAACATTTCTCTCTCTGCCTATTCTTACGTTCGGAAACCGGGCGCTTTCTCAGCCCCTGCCGGCTCTGCCCGCACGAGTGCGGGCAGACCACCTGGCTGGAGAAACCGGCCAGTGCGGCACCGGCCGCAGCGAGCGCCCGCTTTCATTTGTTGCAAACTGATCGGCCCGGGAGGTGCGGAAAGGGGCGGGGTGTGCTCCCCGCCCCGCAGGCCGGCATTATCGTCATCAGGAAAGCTTAGCCAGGATCTCCGCCAGGGCGGCATCGTCGAGGCTGGAATCCTGGAGCTCGCCGGCGAGGTAGGCGTCGTAAGCGCCGAGGTCGAGGAAACCGTGACCGCTCAGGTTAAAGAGAATCGTCCGCTTTTCACCCGCTTCTCTGGCGGCCATGGCCTCGTCGATGGCCGCCCTTATGGCGTGAGCGGACTCCGGCGCCGGGACGATGCCCTCAGCGCGGGCAAACATTACCGCCGCTTCAAACACCGCCAACTGCCCGTAAGCCTTAGCCTCAATTAATCCGTCATGCAGGAGCTGGCTTTCGATGGGCGAGGCGCCGTGATAGCGGAGCCCGCCCGCGTGGATACCCGGCGGTACAAAGTCGCTCCCCAGCGTGTACATCATCATCCGCGGGGTAAGGTGCGCTTCATCGCCGAAATCGTAGGTAAACTTGCCCTTCGTCAGGCTCGGGCAGGCAGTGGGTTCCACGGCCACTATGCGGGTGCGCTTACCCTCCCGGATTTTGTCGCGTACGAAGGGAAGGGCAATGCCGCAGAAGTTGCTGCCACCCCCGCTACAGGCAATTACGGTATCCGGGTAGTGCCCGGCCTTTTCCAGCTGTTTCATAGCCTCGAGGCCGATGATGGTTTGATGTAGTACCACGTGGTTGAGCACGCTGCCCAGGGCGTAGCTTGTGTCGGGGTGCTTAACCGCGTCTTCCACGGCTTCGCTGATGGCTATGCCCAGGCTCCCCGGGGAGTCTGGATCTTTGGCCAGGACGGCGCGCCCGGCTTCGGTCTTGTCGGTCGGGCTGGCGTAAACCTCAGCCCCAAAGACCTGCATCAGTGAACGGCGGTAGGGTTTCTGCTGGTAGCTCACCTTTACCATGTAGACCGTACACTTAAGGCCGAAGAAATTCGCGGCCAAGGCCAGGGCCGTGCCCCACTGCCCGGCCCCGGTTTCTGTGGCCAGGCGTTTTATGCCGGCCTGTTTATTGTAGTAAGCTTGGGGAATGGCGGTGTTGAGCTTATGGCTGCCGGCAGGGCTGGCGCCCTCGTATTTATAGTAGATTCGGGCAGGAGTATCCAACATTTTCTCCAGCCGCCGGGCGCGCACGAGCGGCGAGGGTTCGTCCGCTGAGGGTCTCCCTTCAGGTCATCGCCATCACCCCCTACTGAAAAAGAAAAGCACCCGCCCGCAAGGGACGGATGCTCTCCGTGGTGCCACCCTACTTGACCCTGATAAAACAAAAAGCACGCTATCATTCAGGATAGTGTGCTTCTTGCCACCTAAATGTAAGGGCCATCTTTACGGATACGGCGGTAAACCGCGATATCCTGTCCGGTTAACGGTGGACTTCCGGGTGCAGCTACCTAGCCAGGCAGCTTTAGCCACACCTGCTCAGGGGCCCATTCGCCTCGGCTTCCGGCACCGCCTTCCCACCGCCGGCGGCTCTCTTTAGCCTTCCGCCCAGGGTACTCTTCCCCTTCGTCGCATTGCCGAGTACGCTAAATGCATTTTACCACAGTCGGCAGCCCGAGCGCAACCGCTATTTTCTCGCCTGGCCGCCCAAGGCAGTTCCTTGGCGGGAGTGTGTGGGAATCGAACCCAGCGCGGGCGAACTGAGCAGGATTTTGCCTACAGAAAAGCTAAAACTCACTTAACTAAGGTATAATATGTTGCGGCTGGAATGCGTCTTAGGAGGGAAGAACATGCCCCGCTTTATTGTCTACCTCGAACCCGCCGAGGAAGGAGGCTATATTGCTTCTGTACCGGCACTACCGGGTTGCGTCACCCAGGGGGAGACAAAAGAAGAAGCCTTGGCAATGGCTGAGGATGCCATAAGAGGGTACATTGAGAGCCTGAAAAAACATGGAGAGCCACTACCCTTTGGCTTTGAGAAAGCCGAAGTAGAGACTATTACAGTGGACGTGGCCTAAATATGGGGAAGCTACCTGTTCTTAAGGCGAGGGAAGTCATTGCCGCTCTGCAAAAACTGGGCTTTGAGGTTGACCATGTGACCGGCAGCCATTACATTCTCCGGCACCCAGACGGCAGAAGGGCTGTCGTCCCTTATCACGGTAACAGAGATATAAAGCAGGGGGTTTTGAGGTCTATCTTAAGGCATGCTGGACTAACCGTTGACGATTTCACAAACCTTCTTGCTTGAGCAGGATTTGCGAAGAGACGGCGAAGGTAAAAACAAAAGCTGCCTGCGTCTTTCGGTGGCGTTACTGGTTTCTTGGCGGGAGTGTGTGGGAATCGAACCCACCGCGGACGAACTCGCCCGCCGCCGGATTTGAAGTCCGGGCAAGCCACCAGGCCCGATCCACCCCCGTCTC
>JASKLG010000054.1 GCA_030153805.1 Bacillota bacterium
CAACACGTTGAAGATAACTTAGGAGAAAACATGCGGGGAGGGACAGTTTTGGAGCTCAAAGGCAGCAAGACCGAAAAAAACCTCTTGACGGCTTTTGCTGGTGAATCTCAGGCGCGGAACAAGTACACTTACTTTGCTTCGGTGGCGAAGAAAGAGGGATATGAGCAGATCGCCGGAATCTTTCTGGAGACGGCGGAGAACGAAAAAGAACATGCTAAGGTATGGGCGAAACTCCTTGGTTTAATCGGGGATACTGCCAAGAACCTGGAGGAAGCTGCCCAGGGCGAAAACTATGAGTGGACCCAGATGTACAGGGAGTTCGCCCAGACCGCGCGCGAAGAAGGCTTCGAGGACATCGCCAAGGTGATGGAGGAAATTGCCGAGGTGGAGGCAGCTCACGAAGAACGGTACCGTAAGCTCCTTCAGCGCCTGAAGGAAGGTACTCTCTTTACCCGGAGCACGCCCATCAAATGGCGCTGCCGCAACTGCGGTTATATCCATGAAGGGACCGAGCCGCCCGAAGTGTGTCCCGCCTGCGCCCATCCCCGCGCCTTCTACGAGCCGGCCGCCGAGAACTACTAACATCAAAGCGTGTACTCACGCGCCCGGGAACAAATCCCGGGCGTTGTTTTTGCCCGCCCCCAACCCTGGTCAGTTCTGACCCAAGCGAGGCGGCCAGGCTGTTCGGCATGGCAAACGCGCTAACTTCTTGGCGCCAGGACGAAGCGCCACGGCCGTTTAGCCCACTCGCCGGCGTAGTCCACGTTGATGCGGGGTGTAGTAAGAATCTCCTCCGGCCGGGCGCTGCGGCCGTGGGTAAGAAAAAGTTCGTCGCCGGTCAGGTCCAGGCCGTACTGAGCCCGGGTGATGCCTAAGGCCTGGCAGAGTTTTCCCGGGCCATCGGTTAACGTGCGCAGTTTGGCGGGGTTGGCCAGGAGCTTGGCGAGGGTTTCTGGGGCCAGGCCGCGGCGGCGCGCCATAAGCTCAATCCCTTCGGCCGGTTCCAGGGCGCGGATGAGCACCGCCTGGGGCTGACCTTCTTCGGCTACGACCACGTTGAAGCAGTAGTACATGCCGTAAATAAAGTAGACGTAGGCGTGCCCGGGCGGGCCGAATATGGCCCGGGTGCGCTCGGTGGGCCGCCCGCCGTAGGAATGGGCGGCCTTATCCTCCGGTCCCATGTAGGCTTCGGTTTCTACTATGTAACCGCTGGTTATGCCTTCCGGCGTAACGTGCACCAGGAGTTTTCCCAAAAGATCCGGTGCCACCTCTGTGGCCGGACGGGCGTAAAAGCTGCGCGGCAGTTTTTCCACTGGTCAAACCTCCGTGTTTAGTCCTGAAGGCTTAATGAAAAGCCTTCTCACCCTAGAGGGAGGAAGGCTTTTCTTCAAGGCGCTCGCTAAGTTTATCCTTAAGATCCCATACCTGCAGGTGGGGTACTGGGGCAAAGTGCTTGCGGTTGGTAGTGAGGAAGATTGATCAAGAGCAATTACTCTAACGCCATCGAAAAACGCACGGGTTGCTTTGATTTCCCTTTCCTTTGCGCCCTGCCAAACTTCAAGCACCGTTATGGCAGAAACTGCCAACGGCCCTCTTTCCACCAGGTGAGAAAGTAAAGACGTAACTTCCGCCAGGCCGCGCAGGCAGGCGATTACCACCCCTGTATCAAGAAGGCACGACGGCTCAGTTGACATCGCTCTGCCACCCGTTTCTTAGGTGTTCCACGTAGTTAGAGATGTCTGCGAGCGTTTTTAAGTCGGGGTGGTTCTCTTCTTTCCAGGCACCAGCACTAGACGCCAAAGCTTTGCGTGTCCGTTCGCGTTCGATATATTCCCGCAGTCCTTGAGCAATGAACGCGCTGAGATTTGAAGTGAGCTTACGCATTTCCTCGACTAGGTCGGCGGGTAGGGTGACGGATACCTTGACGGTTTTCATTGCCCTCGCCTCCCGTCCCCATCATACTACCTAATGATCCTACCGTCAAGGCATACCCGGCGGGTATGCGCATTAAACTCAGGCGGCGAAGGAACCGACGGTGCCCTTACTTCTCTTTGACGATTCGGCCTTCTTTGATGACCAGCCGCACTTCGCGCACGGCTTTGATATCGTCCAGGGGGTTACCGGCGACTACGACCACGTCGGCGAGCTTACCCGGCTCCAGGGTACCCACCTTGTCGGCGATGCCGAGGAGCTCGGCGCTGACCCGTGTCCCGGCCTCCAGGGCCTGCATGGGGCTCATGCCGTTCTCCACCATAAGTTCCAGCTCGAAGGTGTTGGCCCCGTGCTCGTTGAAGGGGGTACCGGCATCGGTGCCGAAGGCGATCTTCACCCCGGCGGCCAGCGCCTTTCGGAAGCTGGCGAGGTGGGCTTCGATGACATCCTCCGACTTTTTCACGGCGTAGTCGGGTATACCGGCCGCCCGCCCTTTCTTGACGATCCAGTAAGGTGCCACCAGAGTAGGCACCAGGTAGGTGCCGCGCTCCAGCATGAGCTCAATAACTTCGTCGGTAAGGAAGATGCCGTGCTCGATGGAGGTGATTCCGGCGAGGACGGCGTTTTTGATGCCGGTGGTGCCCTGGGCGTGGCTGGCGGTGCGGCGGCCGGCCTTGCCTGCTTCTTCCACGCCGGCCTTAAGTTCTTCCAAGGTAAGCTGCGGCGAACCGGGCTCCACGCCAGGAGTCATGACCCCGCCCGTAGCCATGAGCTTAATTACGTCAGCTCCGGCTTTAAGCTGCTCGCGCACGGCCTTCCTTACTTCATCAGGCCCGTCGGCCTCGCGGGCCATGGGCCAGCCGTGCCCGCCGGTCATGACCACGGGGCGGCCGGAGGCGAGCATCCGCGGCCCGGGAATCATCCCGCCGGCGATGGCATCGCGCAGGGCCAGGTCTATATAGTTTTTGCCGCCCATGTCGCGCACCGTGGTGACTCCGCTTTCTAGGGTCTTTTTGGCGTGAACGGCCGCCCTGAGGGCGGTGGTGGCGTCCGACTCGGACATGATGACCTTGAACGAATCGCCGACCGGCGGCATGGTGAGGTGGACGTGGGCATCAATGAAGCCGGGGAGGATGGTACAGCCGGGGAGCTCCAGCACCTTCGCGTCCGGGGCATAGGCTACTTCCCGTCCGCCTACGGCTTTGATGGCTCCATCTTCGATAACCAGGGTTGCGTCGGCCAACGGCTGGCGGCCGGTTCCATCTACAAGTTGAGCAGCGCGAAGCACCAGTTGCATTGGCGTGTTTTCTCCTTTCGCTATTGTTTTTTTGGCTGCGGCCGGCTCTCGGCCGAGAAAAAGGGTGACCCGGGCTGCTGGGATGGGCTCAGACCAGGAGTTTGGCAAAGATGCCCGCCAGGATCACGGAGCTGATTGTGACGGTAACGAAGCCAGCCACCAGCATCTTCGGCAGGATGTGGTGCAAAATGGCCTGCTTTTCTTCTTCGTTCCGAGCTACTGCTCTAGCCGCCTCGTGAGACAATATATAGGTGCCGGGGAAGCCGTATAGGGCGGTAAGGCCGATGGTCATGGCCATTTCAGAAGAATAGCCGAAGATGCGGCCCAGCACGAGAGTGAAGAGCGCGATACCGACGACGCCCAAAGCCAGCGTGCCGGCCAGGGGAGCGAGCAGCTTGGTCACCATGGCAGGTGTGGCCGAGGCCAAGTTACCAAAGACCACTGCCAAGAGCCCGGCCATGGCGAGGCCCAGGCCGTTTGCTTTCTCAAAGATTTTGTCTTCGAGAAGGCCGATCTCATGGGCCACGATACCGACAATAAGGCTTACCACGAGTGGATGAATTACGTTATGGAAAAGGCCGGCGATGAGCACTGAAACATAGGCCATTACAGAAAGCTTGGCCAGGAGCACGAAATTCGTCTGGTACTCTTTCGGAAGTTGGGGCAGGCGGAAGCCGAAGGCTCCTTTGTCTGCCGTATTCACTGCGCTACCAGCTGTTTCCAACGAGGTGCGAACCAGCTCGGGATGGGATATAATGCGCCGGGCTTCGCGCGTAAGCAAGATGGAGCTCAGTGGGTAGCCGATGAAGCCCTGCGCCACAAGGAGCATAGTGGCCAGGAGCGACAGGTCGGCAAAACCCTTTGCCTTTGCCGCCTCGGACATAATGAGTGCAGCCACCACGCCGCCGGAGATGGGGGGCGCGGCAACTACGGCCACGTTGCGGCCGAAAATAGGCGAACCGACAAGAAGGATGAAAATACCGATGCCGGCGACGGCGCCAGCGGCAATGATCACCGTTTTCCACTGCTGCAGGAGGTCACGAACCTTCATGAGGGTGCCCATGTGGGTGATTAGAAGTCCTACAAGCACGCCGCCGATGCCCACGAGTTGCGACTGAGGCAAGATGTTGCTGGGAAGGCCGGACCAGAAACCGATAAGGAAAAGTACGGAACTAACGAAAAGCATGGAAAGAATGGCTTTCGTCTTTATGGCTACTACGTCGCCGATAGCGAAGATAACAAGGACGATGGTTAGGGCCAGAAGGGGAGTGAGTTGCACGCTCGTTTCTCCTTTCCAATAACTCCTAGGTTACCGTAATAATGGTGGAAACGTTGGGACTAGGGCTTCTTATAAACCTTCATTCTCACCCCCTAACCTTAGTTAACTTAAAACCCGAGCGGCAGGCTAAGGATAACTTAGGACTTGCCGCTCGGGTCTTTTCTACCCACGGTGTACCGGGCCGAGCCCGGTTTGTACCGCTCGGTCGCAGCCGCCTTCTGGCGCGGAACCCTAGGTACACTCCTAACGTTGGTTTTCATTCTAGCCGAGCCCGGGTGTGGTTGTCAATAAGGGGCTGGTGTCTTCCCAAGATGAACAATGAGGTACAAACCGCTTTAACCGGCTCCAAGGGCGTTATTACGCTGCTCTGCCTGTCCATTTGCCTGTTCCAGTGTTCTTTTGGGCGGGCGCCAGGAGATAGGAAATGCCTTGGCCATAAGGGTAACGCTGGTGAGCTCGTCGTATGCGCGCAGGAAGAGGTCTTGCCGGCGGCCGCCCGTGAGAGGAGGGCTGTTAAGGTCGCGCACGGTCTGGAGAATCTGGAACGACATTTCCGCGAGCCCTTCCAGGCTCTTCGACTTGTGGATGACCTCACCGACGTCTACCTGGGCGAGGGCCTGGGCACCCCAGCGCCGGTAAATTTGGAGAAGGAGGGCGATCTCAACGCCGTAGTGGTTGGGGAAAAACAGCTCTTCCGCGGCTGCCCTGCGTACGGCGGTCACCCCCGAGAGGGGCTGTACCAAACTGGCTAAAGCGGGGTAGTGCAGGTTGAGAAAAGGCTTTACCAAAAGTTCTGTAACCCGGCCGCCGCCAAGGGCCGTGCCCTGTTCGGTGACGCGCACCGGGCGTTTGAAAAATCCTTTCACCAGCTGAATCTCAGGGCTCAGGAGAAGAGGGGTCAAGGGAGCGGTAAAGAAACTGGGCGTAATGGTTTCGATGTCCGTATCTACCCAGATGATGATGTCGGCAGCCGTGAGAAAGAGGGATTTGTACAGGTTTTCACCTTTGCCGCGCGCCGGCGGCAGCTCAGGGCAGACCTCCGCCGCCTGGTATACCGGCACGCCCAGGTCGGCAGCTACTGCTGTCGTTCGATCGGTGGAAGCAGAATCTACCACGAACACCTCGTCCAGGAGCCCGCTCGCTTTTACCTCCAGGGCGGTCGCCAGCACTTTCGCCACGGTAGCTTCTTCGTTTAAGGTGGGAAGCGCGGCGGCCACCTTAAGCCCTTGCTCGTTTTTGCGTGCCAGGAGCCGTGCTTTAGGAAAAGAACCCCAAGGGAAAATAGGAATAGGTGGGTGCTGCAACGCGACAGGACCTTCTCCGCCAGAAAAGTCCGGCAGCGGCTCGCGGATATCCACCACCGCTACGTTGACGGGAAGCTTGGTCAGGCGGGCACAGAAGCGGGCCCGGCTATCTTCCTGCTGCGGGCGCCCCGTCACCACCAAACCGGCGGTCTGGCTGGCGAGGAGCTTTTCGAGGGGCTGGGGCGGGAAGGAGCGCACCTTGACCTCGCTGAAGAGTTCCAACGCCTCCGGCACGAGCTCGTTATAAAAGAGGTCGTCTTTTTCCGGAAGGCTTCTCACATGCCAGAGCTCGAGCGCACTGAGGCCTAGATGTGCTAGAAACCGAAGGATCTCGCCGGCTTTTTGGCCGCCGCGAAGTAGCGCCACCACCGGTTGGGTAAGGGGCTTGGGCAGGTGGGCGTAGACGACGTGGGGTTCGTTACCTGGGTATGTTTCTCCCAAGGGGACGCAGGCGATGGTAAGCTCGGTGGGGCCGAAGAAGTGGGCGAGCGGTGCCAGGTCAGGGTGTATGAGGTTCCACGGCATGTGTATTTACCTCCCGTTCAAAGTCCTTGCAAGTAGTATACTACAGCAGAGCAGCAGCTTACAACTTATGTTTATACTACAAGTTGCGACATATCTCTTCCCTGCAGGTGGACGCCAGGCAGGAAAAACTAGCGGCGACGCGAAGATAAGAATGAAATCAAGAAATGGTGCTTGGAGGTTGACACATGGATGTTAAAGAGGCGGCCCTGGCGCTGCACCGGGGACACCGTGGCAAGATCAGCGTGGAAAGCAAAGTGCCGCTTAGAACGCGGGCGGACTTAAGCCTGGCCTATACGCCGGGCGTGGCCGAGCCCTGCCGAATCATCGCTTCTCGCCCTGAAGAGGTTTATACCTATACCGCGCGCGGCAACCTGGTGGCCATAGTGACGGATGGAAGTGCCGTGCTCGGCTTGGGGGACATCGGGCCTGAGGCGGCTCTGCCTGTAATGGAGGGAAAGGCCGTGCTCTTTAAAACATTTGCCGGGGTGGATGCCTTTCCCCTATGCCTGGCGACCAAGGATGTGGATGCAATCGTGGAAACGGTGAAACTGGTGGCGCCCACCTTTGGTGGGATCAACTTGGAGGACATAAGCGCTCCGCGTTGCTTTGCCATTGAGGAGCGGCTTAAGGCCGAACTTAACATTCCTGTCTTTCACGACGACCAACACGGCACGGCCATCGTGGTTCTGGCGGCCCTTCTCAACGCTCTGCGCCTGGTCGGAAAATCACTAGAGGAGGTTACGGTTACCGTGAACGGTGCCGGGGCAGCGGGTATAGCCATCGCCCGCCTGTTGGTCCGGGTAGGGGTGGCGGACGTTATAGTTTGCGACCGGGCCGGAGCCATTTACCCCGGACGCGCCGAAAACAACGCGGTTAAAGAAGAAATCGCCGCGATAACAAACAAGGGCCGTGTGCGCGGCGACCTGGCTGCGGCGCTGGAAGGGCGCGACGTTTTCATCGGCGTATCTGCGCCGGGCGTGGTTACGGGCGATATGGTACGCCGTATGGCCGCAAGACCGGTTGTTTTTGCCCTGGCCAACCCGGTACCGGAGATCTGGCCGGACGAGGCCAAGGCGGCCGGTGCTGTGGTGGTGGGTACCGGGCGCTCCGATTTTCCCAATCAAGTGAACAACGTACTGGCCTTCCCGGGCGTGTTCCGCGGGGCGCTTGATGCGCGCGCCAGGCAGATAACGGAGGAGATGAAACTGGCGGCCGCCAAGGCGCTGGCCGACCTGGTCGGGGACGCCCTTTCACCTGACTATTGTCTCCCCGACCCCTTCGATGAACGCGTTGTGCCTGCCGTGGCGGCTGCGGTAAGGGCCGCCGCCGGCCGGGCTTAACCCCGTACGGTGTTTCGACTGGAGTAGCAGCGAACAGGCCAGCATTTTGTTCGAAAAGGAACTACAGCGGAAAGGAGTGAGAACCTGTGGAGGTAACCTGGGGTGAAACACGGGTGGTACTGGTTCTGGGGGATATTACGGAGCAGGATACAGAGGCCATTGTCAATGCTGCCAACAGCAGCCTCTTGGGCGGAGGTGGTGTGGACGGAGCCATCCACCGGGCCGCCGGGCCAAAGCTGCATGAGGAGTGCCTGGCCATCCGCGCCCGGCAGGGGGGCTGCCCCACCGGGGAGGCAGTGATAACGAGCGGAGGCAATCTCCGTGCCCGCTACGTTATTCACGCCGTCGGCCCCATCTGGCACGGCGGCCATGCTGGTGAGGCCGACCTCTTGCGCCGGGCATACACGAACAGCCTGCGCCTGGCGAAGGAACACGGCATAAAATCCATTGCTTTCCCTTCGATCAGTACCGGCGCCTACCGTTTTCCTATTGCTCAGGCGGCCCGGATTGCCCTTTCTGCCATTCGTGCCTTTGCTGAAGCAAACCCAGGGGCATTGGCGGAAGTGCGGATGGTCCTTTATTCGCCGGCGGATTTTCGAGTATACGAAGACGCCCTCCGGCAGGAATTGGCGCAGCAGGCCCAATGACGGAGTTACTGTTTTTTTAGAAGGAATTCGGTTGTTGCCGGCGAAAATATCACGAGTGACCGGTATACAATATACAAATCAAAGAGGGCGGTGTAGTTGCAGAACGAAGATCATAACTTAAAGGAGCTGGGGTTCACCAACCTGGGACGGGTTTGGCGCAACCTCAGCGTGTCCCAATTGGTTGAAGTTGCCGTAAGGCGGGGTGAAGGAGAGCTTACGGCTACCGGTGCCCTGCGTGTCGCTACGGGCAAGTATACTGGGCGATCCCCCAACGACAAATTCGTGGTCGACACGCCGGACGTGCACGAGCGGATCTGGTGGGGCAATAACGTGCCTTTTGATCCGGAACGGTTCGAGCGCCTGTACAGGCGGGTTTTGGCTTACCTCCAGCAGAGAGACCTCTTCCTTTTCGACGGTTTTGTTGGAGCCCATCCGCGCTACCGGTTACCTATTCGGGTAATTAACGAATTGGCTTGGCAGAACCTCTTTGCCCGTCAACTCTTCCGCCGCCCGAAGGCTGAAGAGTTGGCCACCCATAGCCCTGAATTTACCATCATTGCCGCGCCCGGTTTTAAAGCCGACCCGCAGGTTGACGGAACCCGTTCTGAGGCCTTTATCATCCTTAATTTTGAGCGGCGCTTGGTACTTATCGGCGGCACTTCGTATGCGGGCGAGATCAAGAAATCCGTTTTTACCATTATGAACTACCTGCTGCCGCTTAAAGGCGTCCTTTCTATGCACTGCTCGGCCAATCAGGGGGCGGAGGGAGACGTGGCGCTCTTTTTCGGTCTCTCGGGCACCGGAAAGACGACGCTCTCTGCCGACCCCGAACGTCTGTTAATCGGCGATGACGAACACGGGTGGTGTGACGAAGGAATCTTCAACTTTGAAGGCGGGTGCTATGCCAAGTGCATCCGGCTCTCGCGGGAACACGAACCGCAGATCTGGGAGGCGATCCGTTTCGGGGCCGTTCTGGAGAACGTAATCCTGGACCCGGCAACCCGGGAGACGGATTATGACGACGACAGCCTGACGGAAAATACCCGGGCGGCCTATCCTCTGGAGCATATTCCCGGTGCGGTACTTGCGGGGGTCGGCGGTCAGCCGCGGACGGTGATTTTTCTGACAGCGGATGCCTTCGGCGTGCTTCCTCCCATCGCGCGGCTTACGCGGGAACAGGCCATGTACCATTTCCTTTCCGGCTATACCAGCAAGCTGGCGGGCACGGAGCGGGGCATAACTGAGCCGCAGGCGACCTTCTCCACTTGTTTCGGTGCGCCCTTTCTCCCGCTTCCGCCCATGGTATACGCCGAGCTTTTAGGCGAGCGTATCAACCGGTACGGTGCTGAAGTGTTTTTAGTGAATACCGGCTGGACGGGTGGAAGCTATGGCGTTGGAAGGCGAATGAACCTCGAGTATACCCGCGCCATGGTGAGGGCTGCCATCCGCGGGCAGCTGCGAGATGTGCCCTTCCGGCCCGACCCAATTTTCAAGATCCTGGTGCCGGAGGCCTGTCCGGGCGTGCCGGCCGAGATCCTGAGGCCGAAGGAGACGTGGGCCGACAAAGAAGCCTACGATTATACAGCCCGCTCCCTGGCGGCGCGCTTTGTTGCCAACATCAAAAAAGCGGGTCCGGTCCCGAAAAATGTTTTGCAGTCCGGCCCGGAAGCCTAATTGTATCCCGCCCGTATCGGGCGGGCTTTTTTGTGACGGAAAACGAGCGCGGCCTGCGAATCATTTAATTGCCGGCGGCAATGACTTTTGTTATGCTGCCGCACTTATACTCTGGATAAAGGTTCTGCCAACCGGTGAAAACGTTGACAAGCTGCTAGATGCATTCTAAACTCAGGAACTGGCAGAGGAAAGAGAAAGGAGGGGTTGCGTTGTTTAGCCACCCTTTCGATTTCATCATGATTCCGCTTCAGTCGATAATCATCTTTTTCACTTTCTACTATCTTTTCTTAGCCATGTTCGGCCTACGGCTGCGTCCCGAGGGTGAACACCAGCCTCCTACCAAGTCCTTTGCCATCGTCGTAGCTGCCCATAACGAAGAGGCGGTGATCGGACCGCTTATAGAAAACTTGTTTCTCATGGACTATCCCCGCGAACTTTACGACGTTTTCGTCGTGGCGGACAACTGTACGGATCGAACGGCCGCTATTGCCCGCGAACTGGGAGCTCAGGTATACGAACGTTTCAATCCAAACAAGAAAGGTAAAGGGCACGCATTGGAATGGATGTTCCGGCAGCTTTTCTCGTTACCGCGGCAATATGATGCCGTTGTTGTTTTTGATGCCGATAACCTGGTGGCCACCGATTTTCTTCTTTACATGAACGACAGACTGCTCAAAGGGGAACAGGTAATACAAGGCTACCTCGATGCCAAAAACCCAGGCGACAGCTGGGTATCCGGGGCCTTTGCTTTATCCTTTTGGGTAGCCAATAGGATGTGGCACCTGGCTAAGTACAACCTGGGCCTTTCGTGTGCTCTGGGCGGAACCGGGATGTGTATAGCCACGTCGGTCCTCAAACGCTACGGATAGGGTGCTACGTGCCTCACTGAGGATTTGGAATTCAGCATGAAGGTTCTTCTTCATGGGGTACGAACCACCTGGTGCCACGCTGCCCGCGTTTATGACGAAAAGCCGCTCACCTTCCTTCAATCTTGGCACCAGCGGGTACGCTGGGCGCAGGGCCACGTAGATGTGGCCCACCGCTACTTTTTTCCCCTCCTTTGGAAAGGGATTGTTACACGGGATTTCCGACTGATCGATGGGGCATTCCATGTTTTCCAGCCGGTCTACATAATCCTGGGGTTGGTCCTCATGCTTCTCGGTAATTTCCCTTACCTTTTTCCAAGCTACACATATCTTTTCACGCTGGTACTGCCGAGTTGGCTTTGGATTGTTCTCACCGTTTTTCAGTATCTAATCCCGCTTATTTGCCTGCTCTTAGACGGCAACAAGATTACAGTCCGGGGTCTACTCGGATACCCGTTCTTCGTCTATTCATGGATCCCCATTACTCTGGTCGGTTTTCTGAAAAAGAACAACGGAGAATGGAGCCATACGCGGCATAGCCGCAGCCTGCGGTACTCGGACGTGGTAGGGGCCAAAAAGTAGGGTGGGTTGCCCGCCTGCCGTGCGTGTTATATAATACCGGCAGGGGAAGCGCCTGCCGGGATATACCTGCGTTTTTGTGCGAAAAGAGGAAGGCCTATGGGGCTTAAGGAACGCATACTCGAGATGGCCAGAGAGCTGGGCCTGTCGCCTGTTGGTGTAACTGGGGCTCTACCGCTCGAGGCGGCGTACAAAATCCTCGCTGCCCGGGAGCGGGCGGGTCAGCAGGTTCCGTTCACGCCGCCGGATGCAAACCTCCGTACCGATCCGCGGCGGGTGTGGCCAGAGGCCAGAACAATTGTAATGGTAGGGTTACCGTTTGCCGTGTCTTCACCACCCGAGCCCCGGGGACTCATCGGGTACTTAGCTTCCGGCACGGAAGGACCGGACTACCACTTGGTGCTGCGGGAGAAGCTCAACGCTTTGGCCGGCTTTATCCAGGTTGAGGCTCCGGGGAGCGCCT
>JASKLG010000055.1 GCA_030153805.1 Bacillota bacterium
GGTCCGGCTAAAGGTGGCCACAATCCTTCAGGCCCGGCCCGCTTTCATTCGGCAAGGTCACTTGCCGGGAGACCCTTGACTTTTGCTAGCACGTCTTCTCGTCCGGCAAGGTCATAAGCCCCAAAACACAAACGGCGCCAGGGTTCAGCGCAGGCTGCACTTCGCTCTTATACTGGGCGCCTTACCCTGACGCCTTGGGGTTAAGGGAATTGTGCAGCTTAATTCACATGCCGCTATGAGCTGTCACCGTAGGGCCGGAAGCCGCGCCGCCCTTCGCGAAAGTCTGCCAGCGCCTGCCGCGCCGTACCGCCTGCGGCAATGTAAACCGGGATTCCGCTGGCCGATAGGGCCCGTGCAGCGTTCGGACCAACATTACCGGTAATTAGCGCCTCCACTTTTTCCTGTGCCAAGCGCTGAGCCATGGCTATCCCTGCACCACCGGGTTCGCCGAGAACTGGGTTGGGAATCGCCGTCCAGTCATTGGTTAAAGTATCGGCCAGGATGAGATACTGGCAGCGGCCAAAGCGGGGATCGATGGCGCTATCTAAGGTCGGCCCCTGAGCGGTAATGGCAATCTTCATCTTACTACCACCTTAAGCCGTACTCGGTCTTATTCCTTCTTCTCGGGATCAGCCTGCTTACCGAGTTCGGCAAGCCGCTCCTTAATCGCTGCCAGCTGTTCTTCCAGGTAGGCCGCCTGCGCCTTGAGAACCTCACTTTCAGACGGTGCAGGCCCTCCGGGGACAAAAGGTACAGCAGGCGGGTAAGCATAGGGAAAGCCGTAAAACCCGCGTGCCCAACCGGGTAGACCGGTCATCCAGTACCAGTACCTGTTTCTAAACCCGCGTCCGCGGCCGAAGCCCAAGCCGTACCACCGGAAACCGATGGGATTCAAAGCTCCCGGCACTGGATAACCGGCGCAGTATCCCAAACGACGCCCCGTGAGCGGTCCCATACCAAGCGGTCCAGTTCCGTCACCAAACGGCATGCCGATCGCTCCTTTCTTCTCGCGAGTGATTTGATTCATGTTAGTCTGCATAAGGCGCAAACATCTACGCTATTCTCGCCTGGCGCGATTTCTTCCCCAACCGCCACCTCCCCCACCTGAGCCGCGGCCGCCCGGACCACCGGGATCGGCGCGGTGCACAAGGCCGCCGCACTTGGGGCAACGCAGGTTTGCTCCTTGCTGCCCTGTGCCGTAAGGAAGGCTGAATTCATGTCCACAAACCGCACAGCGAAACTTCCGCTCCACGCACCCACCTCCCGCGGATTTCTGTCCGGATACCCCTGTCCGCACAAACCTCCGACAACCCAACCTGTAAGCGCTTGCTTTTGGTCATATGTCCATTATTAGTATACCCGCAATTCTGAGCATAAGTCAATAACCCACAAGAAGATTTTTTAGGCAACACGTCAGGCCCACTTTATAGCCCCCCAAAGATCTGCACGGAAGACGCCGTTACCTCGGAATCGCTTGGAGCTATGGATTACAAGCGCTTGGTCATCCGGAATGATATCGCGTTCCCAACTCGAACGTGAACGCGTCATTAAAGGCGGGGTGTTCTTCCACCCCGCCTCTTCGCTGGTCAGATAGCACTTGTAGCAAACGTCAGGAAAAAACCGCCATGGAGCACTTAAGACAAAATGTTTCTAAGGTCCACCACTTACCGACCGCAGTTCCGTCAGCTCTTTAACTCCGGTGCCGCTGGGCTACTCAGCGTCAGGTCGTCCCCCTCGGGTAGCAGAATGCGCGCTATCTGCGCCGCCTCCTCGTTTACCACCCGGTACACCACCTCCGCTCCCTTGCGCTCGCCGCGGATGATGCCGCGCCCGCGCAGGATGGCCAGGTGCTGCGATACCGTCGACTGCGGCAGTCCCAAGCAATCCTGCATGTGTCCCACGCTGCACTCACGCACGAGAAGGTTGGTCACAATGCAGAGGCGCACCGGGTGCGACAGGGCCTTCAATAGCTCCGCCTTTTCCTCATAACGCTTCCGCCTCTTTTCGTCTAGCAACTACAGCCCCCCATCTTAATCTTCCGATATCCAGATAGCCTGGTATTACGATAAATCGGCTGACTTGGCCCTGTCAAGAACTTGATGATCCGGAAGAGCAACTCCGCTTAAGCGTGGAACTCACGAAAATAGGTCCTGTCGCCTGTGGGCCGGTATCTTGGTCGGGCCTGTGGCGCCGCGCGAACTGGAAGAACCTTGCCGTCCCAAGGATATATCGAGGTTCATACTACCACCTTAGGATACATAAATGCGCTCACTGCAGTTACCACCAGGGCTGCCAGACCCAGAACGCAAATATCGAGAGGCAGCCGGACGAGGTCGCCCGTCACAAGGAGACTCCGCAAGGCTTCCACGATGTAGCTTAACGGGTTTATCACCGCCACCAGCCGCAGCCAATCGGGCATGATGCTGACCGGATAGAGGGCATTGGAAGCAAAAAAGAGCGGCATCGTTATGACCTGGCCTATGCCCATAAACCTTTCGCGTGTCTTAACGATTGACGCAATAATCATCGAAAAACCGGCAAAAAAAGCCGCACCCAGCATAGTCACGAAAATTACGCCTAGTATCACCGGGATAGATATGCGAAGCCGTACCCTGAGTACGGCAGCGACGAGAAGGACCACAATCGCCTGGCTGACGGCTCTTATGCCGGCAGAGATCATTTTCCCCAGCACTAAAGCTTCCCGGGGGGTAGGCGTCACCAAAAACTTTTGCAGAACACCCATATCTCGTTCCCATATAATCGAAAGACCGTAGAAAATGGCAATAAAGACCACCGATTGGGCAAGAATTCCGGGGGTCAAAAATTCCAGATAGGTAAACTCTCCCGTTGGGACGGCGCGGGTCCTGCTCATGGCCTGGCCGAAAATACCAAGCCATAAAATGGGCTGCACCGACCTGGCCAGTAATTCCGTGGGGTCGTGCCTTAACTTCCGAACTTCCATTTCGGCCATGGCATAGGATTTGACTACGATTGCAACAAATCTCTCCATCATATTTTTAAACCACTCCGGCCTTTTAGCCCAGCCTTCGAGCTGTTCTTCTAATTCTGGCCGTTTCACGCAGCGTTCCTCCTGTCTCTATCGTTGCCCCAGTAAAATAAGCAAAGACATCTTCGAGGGTGGCGCCGTCCTTGTTCGTCTCCCTTTTTAGCTCTTCCGGCGTCCCCATAGCAGCAATCCGCCCCATATGCATAATAGCCAGCCGGTTGCACATATTTTCCGCTTCATCCATGTAGTGAGTAGTAACGAGAATCGTTGTGTTGTATTTGTCCCGAAGGCTCTTAATATGATCCCACACATTGCGGCGGGCTACGGGATCAAGCCCTACGGTAGGCTCATCCAGGAAGAGAACTTTAGGGAAATGAAGTACCGCCTGCCCGATTTCTAACTTTCTAATCATGCCGCCCGAATAAGTCTTAACGAGGGAATGCGCCGCCTCCTCCAGATGAAGAAGCGAAAGCACTTCCCGGATGCGCCGGTCGCGCATGCCGGAAGGAACGTCATAAAGTCGGGCGAAAAGAAGCAGGTTCTCATAGCCCGTAAGCGAACCGTCCACAGAAAGCATTTGGGGAACGTATCCGATAAGCCTACGAACCTCGGACGCTTGGCGTACTATGTCATATCCCCCGATTAGTCCTAGGCCGGAAGTAGGCGTGAGAAGGGTGGTAAGCATCCTCAGGGTTGTAGTCTTTCCTGCACCATTTGGACCAACCAGCCCAAATATCTCTCCCGGCTCGACCGCAAAGGATATGCCGTCTACGGCTTTATGAGTTCCAAAGACCTTGGTCAGGTCTACAACTTTAATCATCTCTTGCATGTGTTTTCGCCTCGGTTTCCCCTGGAAGAAGCTCGTCCTGGGTTAGGAATGAGTAGTATGAGCCAGAAGTATACAAAGCCGCCAGGGGGTTGTGCCCCAAGAGGCGGTCTTTGACCGCCAGAACGGTGGTCGGAGCTTCAGCATACTTAAAGAAAAGCGAGTCATGTCCTACGCAAAGACCGAGAAGCACATTGAACTCTGTTTTCGCTTCGTTGAGCAGGCGCGCCTGGGCAATCGGGTTGCACATGCTCTCAAACTGCCCGCAGCGCACTTTGTCATTGTCCCCAAGTCCCAGCTCTTCTTTGGGCACCCTACCCACCTTGCAGACAACAGAAACCACTTCGAATCCTTGGGCAGTTAGGATTTTAGCCACCATGTTCGCCTCAGTCTGCAGCCCCGTGCAATAAGCCAACCCGAGGCGCGTGTAACCCATCCGGTGGGCAAATTCACAGATCTCTTGAATTCTGGGCTTGACCGGCCGTACCACGCCTCGTGGATCATGCCTGTTGGCGTAACCGCTGGCCTCCTGAAGCGCAGCCTGCCGGGCAAACTCCTTCACTTCTGGATTCTCATACTGCTCCCGTGCCCACGTCACAGCCTCCCGTTGGAGCGCCGTCGGACATCCCTCGTATCCCTTACCTTCAGGATTGCGGCAAAGCTTCTCTCGCTGCGGCACCGTGCAAAAAGCACAATTTGGGCTTTTCACTTCTTGGCCTCCCCCCTTATATTAGTCGGTCAAGTTCTTGCTGAAGGGAATCTGATGAGGCACAATTCCACTTAAGAAGGGTGGTGTCAGCCTGCCCTTTGCCAGTACTTCTTTGGGTTCAGCGGTTACGTCGATTTGTTTTTATTCTTCAACTAGATTATAAAATCCTCCGGGCACCAACATTTTGGGGTGAACCTCCCTAAGAACCCCGGCCGCCTTTTTTCTCTTAGCCCGTCCCTAACGATCGCAGCCATAACTGGCCTCTCGCGGTTACAGAGTAGGCGCCCATGCCGCCAGCGGCACCACCAGACGGATGAAAACCTCGGCCCTCGGGCATCCCCCGGCGGCGCGAACGACCTCAGGACAAACGAACTCGGCTCGCTCCGGGCGCGGGCAGAACTCGGCCCTTCGGGCGGGAGTCAGCCCGCGCCTTCCCTCGCTCGCCTGCGTTCTTCTAATGGCGGTACGTAACGCGCCTTGCGGGGGATGGCCCTCGGCCTCAGCACTTTAAAGGTAGGGGCAGAGCTGCCGCACTGGGGCGAGCGCGTTTATAGTAAGAGAGTGGACTTGGTTGGGGTTTATACCTGCCCTGTGGTAAACTCGGCGTCTGACCAAAGAAATTCCCACCGTCCGCTAAGAGGATTATCCGGTTCGACAAGAGAAGTATGGTGAGGAAAAGGACGTATCGCGAAGAGGTGCTAAAATGTCGGAGACCCTGCTGAAACCCATCGTTGAACTCAGTTACCTCACCGCCCAGAACGTGGGGCGTTATCGCTTGGTGATGCGCTACTTCTATGAGCAGCACCAACGCATGCGAAACTGGCTCCGCCCTGAAGAAGTATACGAGGGAGTCAAGGCGTACCGCCTGTTGCCCGACTACACCCTGGAGCAGTGCCAGCAAGACCTGGACAAGCTGGTAGAGTGGAAGGACCTCATCCCACGGCACGACGGCGGACGCGCAACCAGCGTCGAGGAATACCTCCGCAAGAAGTTCCGTTACCAAATGACCCCTTACGCCATCGAGATAGAGCGCATGGTGGCAGGGCTTGAGAACATCCGCGGTTACGGGGGATCACTGGAACCGTCTTTGCTGGATTCAATCTACGCCGGGCTGCAACAGCTCGCTGCATCCCGCAGCCAGTTTTCTGAAGGAACGGCAGAAAGTTTGTGGCTGTCCATATATGAACCCTTCACAAAGCTGTGTAAAAATGCCGCCAACTACCTGGCGGAGCTGAACAGTGCCCGGGCAGAAGAACTGATGCTAACGGAAGCATTCCTGGCCTACAAAGACTCGCTTACCATCTACCTTAGGAATTTCGTCCAAAGCCTGCAGCGCTCCGCGCTGCGCATTCAAGGGCTGCTAAGCCAACTTCCGGAGGACACGGTGGCCGCCCTCGTTGCCGGGGTCGTTCGCGACCGCCGGCGCATCCCACAGCTGGAAGAACCACTCCCTCCCGAGGAAGAAGAGCGGCGGGTTAGACAGGAATGGGAAAACCTCAAGCGCTGGTTCGCCGGCAACCCCGGTGACAGCAGCGACGTCATTTTCTTGGAACAAGCCACCAAGAACGCCATCGCCCGCGTGGTACGCTGCGCCCTGCGCATTCAGGACCGGCAGCGCTCAGGAGTCAGCCGCCGCCGGGAGTTAGACTATCTGGGCCGCTGGTTCCTTTCCTGTGCGGATATAAATGAAGCGCACCGCCTGGCAGCCTACGCGTTCGGCCTGTACCGAACAAGGCATTTTCAAGGCTACGACGACAAGGATACCGACAACGCGGACGTCAGCATGTGGGAAACAACCCCCAACTTCCGTCCCCTCCGGTCGCGCAGCCGGAGAAAGTCCCGGGAAGGCGGTCCCCACCCCATCGCTGCCCGGCGCCTGGAGGCGGCCCGGGCCAGAGAAGAATACCTAGCCAGGCAGCAGGAAGAAGAAGCCCTGCTCAGGTCTTTTCTAGCCCGGGAAAAGGTTACCTTGTCCGAGCTGGAAGTGCAGCCGGCAAAGGTGCGCCAGACCCTCCTGCATTGGATCGGGCAGTGCCTTATGAGCCCGCGCCGCCAGACCGTCACCCCTGAGGGAGTCCGCATCACCTTGCTGCTGCCACCGGCCGGAAAGCGAACTGTGCTAAGGTGCAGCGACGGCGACCTGGAGCTGCCTGACTTCACCCTAAAATTCTCGGCGGTAAGCCGCAAGGCAGCCGCTTCGGCAGGAGAAGAATAATGAAACACCAGGAGCGCTTTCAGGAAGAAAAACAAGCCTGCGTCCAGGCCCTGCTTAACCGGTACTGGGTAGACAAAGCCACCGAACCGGAGCTTTTTCAGGCCATCCGCCGCCACTACCAGGAGCTGCGGGAATGGTTTCAAGAAATGTGCGGGTTTGCCCTCATACTTACCCGCCAGTTCGCCAAACTGGAGAAGATACCCGGCCAGGCCCACTCCTGGATGGGCTTCGAAACCTTTACCCACCCCCGAGATTACGCCCTTTTCACCTACTGTCTCTGGTACCTGGAAGGCAAGGGTGAGAGTGAGCAGTTTTTGCTCACCGATATGGTCGAGGCCATCAGGGAACACCTCTTGGAGTTAGGCAGTCACATCGACTGGACCCTCTACGAGCACCGGTTGTCCATGGCCCGGGCCTTAAAGCAGCTCAAACAGATGGGCGTACTCGTGGCCGTGGACGGCGACGAGTGGGAGTGGGCTCTGGGCGGAGCCGAGCGCAACGTCCTTTATGAAAGTTCGCTTTACGCCCGTTACGTCCTCCGGCGTTTTCCTCGGGAACTGACCACATACACCACCTGTGAGTCTTTGGGCGAAGGCATGTACCCGGAAACGCCGGAAGGCGAGCTTAAAGCGCGTAAACATCGCATCTTTCGCCGTTTGCTGCAGGAGCCCGTGGTTTACGATGACGAGTGGTCTGAGGAAGAACGCCATTACGTTCTCTCCCAGAGCCACTTCATCTTGGAACAATTGGAGCGTATGGCGGGTCTCCGGGGCCAGCGCTACCGTGAAGGCCTCGTGTTCTTTTATCCTGAGGCCACAGGTGAGATGGAACTCTTCCCCACGGCCCGGGCCATTTCCGATATCGTCGTGGCGCTGGCGGGAGAAATCCGGCGCCTGCGGGCCGGGGGACAGACCCTGACAACCGACGAGAAGGGATGCATCCAGATCCCGCTGGTAGAGTTTGAGGGACTGCTTCTCAAGCTTAGGGATAAATACGGAGCATACTGGTCCGAGCAATATCGCCGGGCCACCTCGGCAGAACTGGCCGGAGAGCTGGTGCAGCACCTTGCCGAGTGGGGACTGGGCGGGTGGAAAGGCCCAAACACCGTTTTTCTTGCCCCGGCTCTGGCCCGCTGGAACGGAGAATACAGCGAGGAGGAATGATAGCGTGCATAAACGCTGGCGCATAGAGCGGGCCGGACTGGTGAACTTCTGGCTGTACGATGAAGCAGAGTTCATCTTCTCTTCCGGTCGTCTTATTCTCCGCGGGGCCAACGGTTCGGGCAAGTCGGTCACCATGCAAAGCCTCGTGCCGCTGGTGCTGGACGGCGACAAACGTCCCTGGCGCCTGGACCCCTTCGGCTCCCGCGACCGCCGCATCGAGTACTATCTTCTGGGTGACGCCGACAGCGGTATCGTCGAGCGCACCGGTTACCTCTACCTGGAATTCTACCACCCCGACCAAGAACGCCATCTCACCATAGGCATCGGCCTGAGGGCCCGTCGCAGCACCCCGGTGTCCTTCTGGGGCTTTGCCATAACCGACAATCGCCGCATCGGCCGAGACCTTTTTCTCTACGAGCGGGACTTCAGCCACGGAAAGGAAGCCCACATCCCCCTGACCCGCCCCCAGCTTGAAGAGGCCATTGGAACCGGCGGCTGGGTTGTAACGGAGCAAAGTGAGTATAAAAGGCGCGTCAACAACCTCCTCTTCGGTTACGAGGATCTCGAGTCTTACGACGAACTTCTCGACCTCCTCATCCAGGTTCGCAGTCCCAAGCTCTCCAAAGACTTCAAACCCTCTACTATCTACGAGATCCTCACCTCTGCCCTACCGCCGCTCTTGGAAGACGACTTGCGCCCCCTGGCTGAGGTTCTGGGAGACATGAACGAAATCGGCGACCGGCTGGCCGAACTCTCCGTTCACCGGCAGGAGGCAGAGCGCTTGAACCGCGCCTACGCCCAATACAACGAGTACCAGCTTTTTGCCGCGTCCCAAGTCCTGAGGCAAAGCTGGCAGGAACGACAAGAGAAACGGGAGGAAGAAGCAGCCAAGCGCGGCGAGATAGAAACCTTAACCCGGGAGCAAAAGCAGCACCAGGAGAAAGTGGCGGAGGCACAGCAAAGGCTCCTTAGGATCCGGGCGGAGTATGAAACCTTGAGCGCCAGCGAAGTGCTGGACAAGGAGCGGGAACTCGAACGGCTCTCTGCAGAGGCAAAGGAAACTGACCGTGCGCTGGAGCTGGCGCGGGCGCCTACAGCGCTGGCAGCAAAACCTCACTGCAGCCAAAGAGACCAGCGCACGCTACAGGCCGGAACTCGAGAAAAACGAAGGCCAGCAACGCAGGCTCCTAAACGAAATGGAAAAGCTGGCCGGAGAAAGCGAACTTCTCACCCACGCCGCCTACCACAGCTACTGGGAAACCGCCATTCCTGAGGCGGGCGAGTTCTGGCCCAGCTGGCGCAAAGACCTCAAGGAGCGCGAGGCTGCCCTGGAACACGCCCATCGCCTAGCTCGCGCGGAAAGTGCATTAAAGCGGGAGGTTGAAAATGCCGAACGCGACCTCAGCGCGGCGCGGGAGCTGCGCGACCGGCGCGAAGCCGCGCTCCGAGCCGGGGAAGAAGCGGCCGAGCGGGCACGGGTCCGGCTGCAGGAAGAAATCTTCACCTGGAAAAAAGAACTGAAGTACTTTATCCTCCCGGACCAAGTCCTGCACGAAGTGCTCTCTCGCCTGGCGCGTTACGACGAACTGCCCTACAGCGACGTTCAAGCGCCAGTAGCGGACGCATACCAGGAAGCAGCGCTCGCTCTGCACCGCGCGCGGGTCGAAAAGGAACACGAGAGGCGGCAACACCTAGCTGCAAAGGAAGAATTCTTGCGCCAGTACCGCGAATGGCAGGCCCGCAAGGAGCCTGAACCGCCCCGGAGCGAAACGCGGGAGGCTTCGCGCCGCCGGCGTCGTGCTGCGGGTGAGCAGGGCGCTCCCCTTTACGCCGCCTGTGAGTTCCGCCCCGACCTGCCGGAGGAAACCCGGGCTGCCTTGGAAGCAGCCCTCCAGCAGGCAGGGCTGCTCGACGCCTGGATTACCGGCAATGGCCTGGCCTTAGCGAGCGATGAGGAGGAAGTTTGGATTGAACCCCGCCCCCAGATTTTGGCCTACACCCTGGCCGACTACCTGATCCCGACTCCACCGGAAGGCAGCGGCCTCACGGCACAAGCCATCGATGCTGTTTTGCGCACCATCCGGGTAGGACAGGGCAGGGAACACTGCGTAGAAGGCTGCATTGGCGAGGACGGGACCTTCCGGCTGGGCTGCCTTTTCGGCCAGGTAGCACCCAAACCCAGGGCAGAATACATCGGCAAAGAAAGCCGGCGCCGTACCCGCCAGGCGGAAATGGAACGGCTCCAAGGGCTGATCGAAGCCGAGGACCGCGCTATCAGAGCCTGTGACGCGGAGCTTGACAAATTTGAGCAAGAAGAAGCGGCCCTTACCGCCGAATTCAAGGCCTTCCCGTCCGGCCAGGACCTGCAAAACTCCTTCCGCGAACTCGAGCGCCTGCGGTCCGCCTTTGAGAGCGCCCGCAGCGACGAGGAGCGCAAGTTTGAGCAGCACCAGGTCCTGCTTAAAAAGTGGGCCACCGCCCGAGCCGAGCTGCACCAATTCATGGCCGGCTGGGCACTCCCCCGTACGGAAGCTGCTCTGGAGCAAGCCCTACGCGCACTGCGCACCTACGACCACCACTTGAGCGACCTGCGCCGGCTGTGGGAAGGTTGGCGGAACCTGCAGGAAACGTTGGCCGAGGCCCACCGCCGGCAGCTTGAGGCCGAGGAACAATTGGTCCAGGAACAGGAGCAGGTAGCCGCCCTGCTGGAGAAGCAACAGGCCGTGCAAACCCGGGTCAAAACGCTGGAAGAGTTGCTGCGCGAGCTGGGCGCCTACGACCTGCACGCACGCCTGTACCAGCTCAAGGAAGAAGAGGAACAACTCGGCCAGAGCCTGCAGCGCGAGAACAAGCTCCTGAACCAAATAGAGATCAAATTGGCCGTCTGTCAAAAAGAGCTACAAGGTCTGGCTGCAGCCCGGGCGGAAGCCGAAGCGGTTTTCCAGGAGCGCTTCAAGGCCTGGCAGCTGGAATGGGAGCGACGTCTCCTGCCGGAATGGGCCGACATTAGACTCGACCCCGGCGACGAAACGGCAGCAGAGAAAATCTGCCGCGAAATCAGCCAGCGTTACCGTCGTTACGAAAACAGCGGGCGCGATCAGATGGCCAACCGCCTCTACCAGGAATTCCACGGTGTCCGCCAAACCCTACACCCGTATGTACCGGAACTGCAGGAGGATCCGGCGAACGGCCGCCTGCTGGTCGTCTTTCTCCGCGACCGGCAAAACCCCATAAGCCCCGGCATGCTGCTGGCGGAACTTGAACGCGCCGAAGAAGAACAACGTCTGCTGCTGAGCGAGAAAGACCGCGAACTCTATGAAGAAGTTCTCATCCATAGCGTAGGCCGGGCCATCAAGCAAAAAATCGCCCGGGCAGAACACTGGGTGAGCGAGATGAACCGGCTTATGCAGGCCCGCGAAACTTCCAGCGGTCTCAAACTCTCCCTGCGTTGGGAACCAAGGGCTGCCCAAAGTGAAGACGAACTCGACACGGCGGAGCTGGTCCGGCTCCTGCGCACCGATCCGCACCTGCTGCGGGAAGACCAACTCGACCGCATGGTGCGTCACTTCCGCGCTCGTATTAAGAAGGCCCAAGAGGAGGCCGAAGCAGGCGAAACCCTAAGGGATTGGGTGGCCCGTCTCCTCGACTACCGGCAGTGGTTCCGCTTTACTCTTTACTACGAAAAAGGCGAGCAGCCCCGGCGCGAGCTCACCGACGCCCGCTTCAACGTCCTAAGTGGCGGCGAGAAGGCCATGGCCATGTACATCCCACTCTTTGCGGCGGTTTACTCGCGCTACAGCGACGCTGACCCCGCTGCCCCTCACCTTATCTCTCTGGATGAAGCCTTCGCCGGCGTGGACGAAGAAAACCTGCGGGACATGTTCGATCTCCTCACCCAGATGGACCTGGACTACATCATGACCAGCCAGCACCTCTGGGGCTGCTACGATACCGTGCCCGCCGTGTCCATCTATGAA
>JASKLG010000056.1 GCA_030153805.1 Bacillota bacterium
CCCCACGATAATCTCCTATCAGCTAGTCATGGGGGGTGACATTTTCTCTGTCCCCTTAACGTGTTTTTATAGTGACATTTTCACTGTCCCTTGACACCCCCTGTTTTCCCAGTACCTGTGACTACCATTTGCTGAGAAAACAACGCTTATTTTAGTCTTAGAGTAGAGAAAGACCCCGGCTTGCACCGGGGCTCTTAAAGCTTTGTTGCCCAACGGAATAAAGAGGGAAATGCCTTATTCGGCCAGAAGGCGGACCAGCATGCCGGCCGCCAGGTGCTGGAACTCCGGCACCCTAATGAGCCTCCAAAACATTTCCAACTGGGAAGCCGTAAACGGATCGGGCATTCCTTTTCCACCCGGCGTGGGAGTTTCAAGCCTTGATTTGGCCAGGCTCACGATTTGAAGGAGAACCTCCACACCTTCTTTAGCCTTTTCTGCCGCGGTGGCCATAGTGTTCAGTGCCGCTTCGGTTCTTCCGCTTACTATGGCCTGGCGGATAACAGCCTTAACAGCCGGGTTGTTCTCAGCAAAGCCGGCCCCGGAGCCGCCTACATCCGGTCCTCCTTCCGCCTCAGAAGCAGCTGAAACAGAGTCCTCTATTTCTTTTTCTCCCAAGCCGCCGGCCGGCAATAAAGGAGCCGCCCGCATAAGTTCCGGGCCAAGACCCTCAAAGTCGCGTTCTTCGCTCACCTTTCCCTACCTCCCTGATGCTTACCGCCCTTCGCCTCCATACTATTCTATCGGGCCGCAAAGGGTGAAACTGGCACGCCGGATGAGGGGGCTGAATATGTTCTTAGAAAGAGAATCCTCAAGGAGGTTAGAAGCGTGGGCGAGAAAATCGAAGAGCTCTCACGCGAACTAAAGGCTAAATTGGCTGAAGCAACTGTTAATCCGGCTGAGTTGCTCGTACAGGCTGGGATCACCCCAAGCAATAAAGAAAAGCTTTATGAGCTGGCACAAGATGCCGGCCTCCTCGGAGGGGAAGAACTAAGTCCCGAAACCCTTATGGCTGTGGCCCAAAGCCTTACCGCTGCTCTAGATCCGGCCACCAAGAAATCTCTGGGTACGCTTATTGCTCGGGTGGTGGGACAAAGCGGCGCCGGCACCCCACCCCCGGAGGTGCAATCTTTTATAGAGCAACTGATGGGCAGCAATGAGGGGAAGAATTAAGGTGGTTCTGCGCTGGAAAGACTAGCCGAGAGAAAGCTTGAAGCCCTGGCTTTAAGCCAGGGCTTCTCTTATTGATCAGACTTTCGCGCCGAAAAACCCGCAACAGCAGCACAAGAATAGGAAGAGAAGGGCAATGATGATAAGGAAAATCCACCACCAGCAGTTACCGAGGGTTGCTTCAGCCATACTCCGTCCCCCTTTGCTTCTTGGGCGGGCTCCCGCCACCCTTACCCCACAATATGCCGGCCGGCGGCAATATGCTACTGGCACCGGTACAGAGTAGAACGGAGTATGTGTTAGGCAGAACAGGCGTTCGTTGGTGCCGCTCGCCGGATGATTAAGGCTCGGTACCCAAGACAACATCGACAAAGGAGAACCTCACCGTATCCACCAGGCCGCGGTTGGTAATTCTAAGCTCCGGCAAGACCGGAAGGGAAAGGAGGGCCATGGTCATGAAAGGCGAAACTAACGGACAGCCGAGGGTTCGCCAGGCCTTCTCCAAGGCACGCACCGCCTCGTCCACTTCCTCTACGGGCTCCGGCGACATAAGCCCGGCAATGGGCAGCTTAAGAAGCGCCAGTACCTTGCCGTCCCGCACGGCCACCATACCCCCACCGCAATCTGCCAGAGCGTTGCCGGCGAGGGCCATGTCCGCATCGTTGGTACCGACAATAAGGAGGTTATGGCTGTCATGGGCCACCGTAGAGGCTACGGCACCTCCTTTCAGGCCAAAGCCCGTGACGAAGCCGAGGCCCATGTTTCCAGGACCGCCGTGCCGCTCAATACAGGCCACCTTAGCCACATCCACCTCCGGTGCGGCCAAAAGCTCGCCGTCCTGCGCCGAAACTACGGTCTCTCTGCCGAGCGTTCCCACCTTGGCCTCGATAACCTGTATGGTCCGTACGCGCACGCGGCCCCGGGCTACAGGAGAAGGTATGCGGAAGGATTGGGGAGTAAGTGCCTCTTTTAAATGGACGGAGCGCATGGCCCAGTCGGGGTAAGGATAAGCCGGCAAGTCGACGAGAAGTTTTCCCCTCTCCGCCACGATCTCGCCGTCGACCATTACTTTCTCCGGCTTAAACTCGGCCAGGTCCGGGACGAAAAGGATGTCCGCACAGCGCCCGGGAGCGATGCTCCCGAGGTCCCGGCTTACGCCGAAGCACTCGGCAGGGTTCAAGGTGGCCATTTGGATGGCCCGAATGGGATTTAACCCTTCTTCAATGGCCCGTCGCACCACATGACTCAGATGCCCGACTTCAAGAAGGGTGGCCGGGTGCGTGTCGTCGGTGACCAGCACCGCCCGCCTGGCGTCGATACCGGTTTCGGTAATGCTCTTAATCGTAGCCTTGATGTCGTGCCAGGCCGAGCCTTCGCGCAGCTTGGCGTACATTCCCAGCCTGAGACGCGCCAGGGCGTCTTCCTTGCGTGTCGATTCGTGGCAGGAGGCGATGCCGGTGGCAGCATAGGCCTGCAGCCCCACCTCCGTCTCGGGGATGGAATAGTGCCCGGTGATCACCTTATTGGCCTTAAGCGTAGCCCTAAGTTCCCCGTGGACGTTCGGGTCACCTTCCAAGACGCCGGGGAAGTTCATCATTTCTCCCAGACCGATGATGCCCTCCCAGGTCATCGCTTCGGCCACCTCAGTAGGGCCGATGACGGCACCGGCATCCTCAAAGCCGGGCGCTGCCGGTACGCACGAAGGCATAGTGGCAAACACCTTGAGCGGCAGGTTCTTCCCCTCCTCCACCATAAGGCGGATGCCGGGGAGGCCGAAAACATTGGCGATCTCGTGCGGGTCCATGAAGATAGTAGTCGTACCGCTCGGGAGCACCGCTCGCGCGAACTGGGTGACGCTCACCATGCTGCTCTCTACGTGGATGTGGCCGTCCAGGAGGCCGGGTACCAGGTAGTAGCCGCTCGCATCTATAACCCGGGTCTCAGAACCGATGGTGTGCTCGGCCTTACCCACGAGAACGATGCGCCCGGCGCGGACGGCAACGTCGGCCGGTAAGATCTCTCCGGTGAAGACATTGACTACCTGACCGCCGCGGATCACCACATCGGCCTTAATCTTTCCCTGCACCGCTGCAGCCAACTCCTCCGTAAGTTCAGCGAGGGGGCGGCGTTTTGGCTTGTACATTGAGGTATCCTCCCTTATTAAACACGAGTTGTCTTTTAAGCCGTGAACCCAAGCAGCATTTTCCTTTTGATCTAGGCTACCGTATCCCGTTCGCGCGGGAATTTTTCGTACTCCTTGGTTTCAATAATCTCTTTTAGGTGTTGGACCACCTGCCAGACATCATGGAAACCGACGTAGAGGGGTACCGGAGCCAGACGAATGATGTTGGGTGGGCGAAAGTCCGGAATAACCCCGCGGCGCTTTAGGGCGGCGTTGATGCGCACCGCTTCTTCATGTTCCACCGCCACGTGCCCGCCGCGCCGTTCCGGCTCGCGCGGGGTGCCGATGCTGTAGTTGTAGGGCGGCCTGCCGAGCAGGGCATCGATAAGGTACATCAAATACGAGGTGAGGGCCAGGGACTTGGCCCTAAGGCGCTCCATGCCTGCCTCTTGGAAAATTTTAAGCGACCCGGCCAGCGGTGCCAGGCTCAGGATGTGCGGCGTACCTGCCTGCCAGGCTCCCGCCCCAACCGCCGGCTCAAACTCAAGGCGGAGGTCAAATTGCCGGTCTTTACGGTAACCCCACCACCCGGCCAGACCGGGAAGCCGGTCAAAGTGCTTCTGGTGGACGAACAGGCTGGCCACGGCCCCGGGCCCGCCGTTTAAGTACTTGTAATTACACCAAAAGGCAAAATCCACATCCCACGCATGCAGCTTATGCGGCACCGCCCCTGCCGAATGGCTGAGGTCAAAGCCGATGATTACTCCCCGTTCGTGGGCCGCGTACGTGAGAAGCGACAGGTTCAAAAGCTGCCCGCTGCGGTAGAGAACCGAAGGTAGTACCGCCACCGCCACTTCGTCGGTAAGCTGGGCGATGATGTCTTTTTCTTCCAAAGTGCGCCCATCTTGCGAACGGATGAGGATCAAATCCTCCTCCGGTTTCAGCCCGTGGAGGCGCAGGTGGCTCTCCAAGGCATACTTATCGGACGGAAAATTGAGCTCGTCGGCCAGGATTTTTCGTCTCCTCCCCTGGGGACGGTAAAAGGCGGCCAGGAGGTTGTGCAAATTGAGGGTAGTGGAGGCCGTGACGATTACTTCATCCGGCTCGGCTCCGACCAGAGCTGCCTCCAATTTCCCCAGCTCCTCCGCCAGATAAAACCAGGGGGGATTCGCCCGCGTCCAGCCGTCGATGCCGAGGGTTTTCCATTCGTTTAAAACGTGAAGCAGGGCTTCCTCGGCGTCGCGGGAAAGGAGCCCCAACGAGTTTCCATCCATATAGATGACTCCAGGCTGGACATAGAACCGGTCGCGAAAATGGGCGAGTTCGTCGGTGCGGTCAAGCTCCTGCGCAAACTCTTCGCTAAGATACTCGCCTTTCAGCTCCCATTCCATTATTCTCCCCCACTCCCTTCCGCAATCACAAGTACCCGTCCGGCCGTCCCGGCGCCGGTTGCCCTTCGCCCCACACAGGCATAGCCCGCGCCGCCGGCCTTTAACCGGAAGAGGCCAGAGATGCTTCGACAGCTTTAAGGCGCTTAAGAAGTTCCTCAAAATTTTCCGGGACTCTCAGGCGCACTGTAGCGGCGGTAAGCCCGGGAAAGTCCGCCCCCGACTCCACCATCACACCCTGGCGCAGGAAGGCGTCCCGGAGGTCCACCCCCGGCTTTGGGGCAGTTAGAGCGAGAATGGGTGTTGTGGGGTGAGTTTGGGCGGCCTGCAGCCAGGTAAGCGCATCCAGAAGGGCTGCCTTAACCGCCGCCACCTTTTCCCTGGATTTTTCCAGAAAAACCAGGTCGGCAAGCGCAGCCCTGGCCGCCCGGCATGCCGCCCGGCTTAGGCTGAAAGGTAGATCGACGCGGCTATAGAGGGAGCGGAGTTCGCCGCGAAGCACCGCATAGCCCACTCTGAGGTTCGCCAAGCCCAATCCCTTGGAGAAAGAGCGGACCACGATGAGGTTGGAAAAAGAGGTGCTGAGAAAGATGGCCGAGCACTCAGGTAAAACAAAGTCCCCGTAGGCCTCGTCTACGATTACTGGAATGGAAAACTCCCGGGCACGCTCCAGGATACGGCGGATTACGCCGAGGTCCAGTAGCTGACCGGTAGGGTTGTTCGGGTTGTCTAGGTAGACAAGAGCGATTTCAGGCGTAAGATGTTCGAGAAAGGCGTCGGGATCAAATTCGAGCTTTTCGCCCTTAAGCGAAAGGCCCAAGTAAATTGCCCCATTAGCCCGGGCGTCGCTGACATATTCGGAAAACTGCGGCATATAACCCAGAACCTTAGCCCCCTGAAAAAGGAGCATTTTGTTTAATCGTTCCAGCACACCCATAGAACCAGAACCGACAACGATATCGGCCTTCGTTATCCCGGCTTTAGCCCAGAAGTGCGCCAGATCCTCTTTTAGTTCATCCGCCCAGGGGTCCGGGTAGCACGAAATATCCTCTCCGGCCGCCGCCCGGTAGGCCTCGCGCGCCGCCGCTGGTGTTCCGAAAGGGTTGGTGCCAAGGGCACAATCCAGCACCTGCTCCTCTTGCCAACCATAGGCTAGGAGCTTTTCCCGCACGTCTACCACATAACTGTCGCGCTTAAGTTCATAAAGGTAAGCGTTGCGGCACAGCATTTATTTCCTCCTTTCCTAGCCGTTTCCCTCTTAATTCGCCACCTTTTTTCGCCATCCTCTTAGTTAATCAAAGAAAGGGAGCAGCCTTACGAGCGTTCCACTCCCCTAATAACCCTTCGCCCTAGCTTGTGCCGCACAGCAAAGGACAATGCACTTTTACTGTCTACAAATATTTTGTCCCGTAAAGTCTCCGGACAAGCCCGAAGCCGTACGGGCGTGGCCGTTTTCGCAGCCGGCGTCTCAAGGTGGCCTGGCGCCAGCCGGTAACTTGAAAACAGCTCCTCCCCTGCGCTACAATCTGTCTATCGTGTGTAGATTAGTGTTTGCTACATGAATACAGAGGAGGAGCTTTTATGAATGAAGCAGAGTTAAAGCGCTTAAAAAGAGAAGTCTGCAGCATCATTGCCGCCGCCCGCGACGAGATCATAGCGCTGGCGGAGGACATTTTCAGCCACCCCGAACTCGGTTTCAAAGAAACGCGTACTGCCGAGGTCGTAGCCACAAAGTTGGCCGAGCTGGGGCTCGACGTGGAACGCGGCCTCGCTCTTACCGGCGTGCGGGCAGTAGTGCCCGGCAGGGAGCATAAAGCGCGAGTAGCCATCCTGGGTGAACTGGACGCAGTAGTTTCGCCAGGGCACCCCCAAGCCGACCCCCACACAGGCGCCGCCCACGCCTGCGGGCACCACGGGCAGCTGGCCGCCATGCTGGGGGCCGGAATCGGTCTCATCCGTTCCGGGGTGTTTAAAGAGTTGGACGGCGACGTGGTGCTCATGGCCGTGCCGGCAGAAGAATTCGTGGAGCTGGCCTATCGCCGCCGCCTGATGGAAGAAGGCAAGATCGAGTTCTTCGGCGGCAAGCAGGAGCTGATTAAAGCCGGCGCGTTCTCGGACCTAGATGCCGCGCTAATGGTCCACGCCGAAGCACAGACGCCCGAACGCAAGGCCTTCATCGGCGGTACCTGCAACGGTTTTATCGGCAAGATCGTCACCTACCTGGGCAAGGCCGCCCACGCCGGCGGCGCTCCCCACGAGGGTATCAACGCCTTGAACGCCGCCATGCTGGGACTCATGGCCATCCACGCCCAGCGTGAAACCTTCCGCGATGAAGACTCCATCCGCGTCCACCCCATCATCACCAAAGGCGGCGACCTGGTGAATATCGTTCCGGCCGAGGTTACGGTGGAAACCTATGTGCGCGGCCGCACCATGCAGGCCGTCTTTGACGCCAACAGGAAAGTTAACCGCGCCCTCAAAGCCGGTGCCTACGCCATCGGCGCCGAGTGCCGGATCGACGAGATCCCCGGGTACCTGCCGCTCAACCAGCACCCGGAGCTGTCCGAGCTTTTTGCCGCCAACATGGCTGAACTCATTGGAGCAGAAAACGTGCTCCCCGGGCCGCACCTCGCAGGGTCAACCGACATCGGTGATGTGTCGCAGCTCATCCCCGCGATCCAACCCACGGTCGGCGGCTTCAGCGGCCTCGCCCACGGCAAGGACTTCTTTGTGACTGACCCGGACATGGCTTACATCTTCCCCGCCCAGGCCTTGGCCATGACCGCGGTAGACCTCCTGGTAGACGGCGCAGCCAAAGCCCGAGCCATTAAAGCCTCCTTCCAGGCGCCGCTCAACCGGGAAAGCTACCTCAAGATGTGGGCCGACTTCCGGGCCGGTAATAAAGAATAACAACTAAGGAAAGCGAGGTTAAAAGCCGTGCACAAGCCTTCGGAGTGGAAAATTCACGCCCTGGTGCTGGCCATGGTGGTGATATCGGAATTCATCGGCATCAAGAGCTTCCAGGTCGGGCCGGGTAAGGCCGTCCTCCTCCCCATGCTCTACGCCCTGGTCATCGGTCTTATGCTCGGGCCCAAGTTCCTTAGAGTAGTCAACTTGGAAGAAATGAAACTGGCCACGCCTTTTATAGGCCTTTCCGTTATGCTGCTCATCGCCAAATACGGCACCACCATTGGTCCCTCTGTGCCCCTCTTAATTAAGGCGGGCCCCGCCCTCATCCTCCAGGAAATCGGTAACTTTGGTACCATTGTCTTTGCCTTTCCCATTGCCATGCTGCTCGGCTTTGGGCGTGAGGCCATCGGAGCCGTGCATTCCATTGCACGCGAAGGAAACCTGGCCATCGTCGCCGATATGTATGGGCTGGAGTCGCCGGAAGGCCGCGGCGTCATGGGTGTTTACATCTGTGGGACTCTCTTTGGCGCCATCTTCTTCGGCATCATGGCCGGCTTTTTCGCCAGCTTAAACATTTTCCATCCCTACGCTTTGGCCATGGCCTGCGGCGTCGGCAGCGCCAGCATGATGGCCGCGAGCTCCGGTGCTTTAACCGCGGTGTATCCGGCCATGGCGAAAGAAATTCAAGCCTTCGCTTCCGCCAGCAACCTCCTGACTGCGGCGGACGGCGTCTACGCTTCGATTTTTGTCGCCATCCCGTTAACCGAGTGGCTCTACCGCAAGTTCGGACGCAAGGATAATGTTAAACGAGCTGCCCAGGCTGATCTGGCTGCCGGACAGGAGGGGAAATAAATGGTTAACTGGCGCGACACGTTGAAGATCCTCATTATCGTGGCCGGCATTACCCTGGTCGGCAATTTCGTCGGGTTTAAAGTTAACCCCATTGAGGCTATTCCAGGAATGCTGGTCCTTCTCGGCATCGTCATCCTAGGCCTGATCCTGGCCAAACTTGTCCCGTTTAAGCTCCCCAGTATTGTCTACATTTCCCTTATCGGTATCATCCTCACCATCCCAGGTTTTCCCGGAGCCGACTGGTTCGTCGCCCAGGCAAACAAAGTCCAGTTCCTCGCCCTCTGCACTCCGGTGCTGGCCTACGCAGGTATCGCCTCCGGAAAGGATCTGGATGAGTTCAGGAAACTCGGCTGGCGCATTGTTGTAGTCTCCATCTTCGTCTTCATCGGTACTTTCGTCGGTTCGGCCTTCATCGCCCAGGTGGTGCTGAAACTTACCGGGCAAATTTAAAAAAGAACCAGCGGGTGGTCACGTAAACAATAGCTCATCAAAAAACCCGGGAGTTATCCCGGGTTTTGTTCTAGCTTACGTTGTTCGGCCTCTTGAGTTGGAGTGGGGTGTACGGCCTTTGCTGCAAGAGCCCGTCTAATAGCTTCCTTAAACGGGGGCCGTAATATGCCGGTTTCGGTGATAATCCCGGTTATATACCAGTGAGGCGTTACATCAAAGGCCGGATTCCACACGGCCACTCCTTCCGGCGCGAAACGTTTACCGCCTATATGCGTCACTTCTCCGGGATCCCGTTCTTCAATGGGTATATCTCCGCCGCCGGCCAAACTGCCGTCAATGGTAGAAAGCGGCGCAGCCACGTAGACGGGTATACCGTGTTCGCGGGCGAGGACCGCCACGCTATAAGAGCCGATTTTGTTGGCGGTATCGCCGTTTCTCGCGATGCGGTCCGCACCGAAAATCACCAGGTCTACCAGGCCCTTCTGCATGGCGTAGCCGGCCATATTGTCGCAGATGAGGGTTACGGGGATGCCGTCCGCCTTGAGCTCATAAGCCGTAAGGCGCGCACCCTGCAGGAGCGGCCGCGTCTCGTCGGCGTATACCATGGCCACTTTCCCCGCCGCATGAGCCGCCCGGATTACTGCCAGCGCCGTACCATCACCGGCCGTAGCCAGGGCACCGGCGTTGCAGTGGGTCAATATACGGGCACCCGGCGGTACCACCGCCGCGCCGTTTATACCGATTTGGCGGCAAATCTCCCTGTCCTCCTCAAAGAGGCGGTCGGCCTCGTTTAGGAGAGCCTCCTGAATGGTCCCGATGTCCCTCTCGGCCAGCTCCTCGGCCCGCCGGTAGGCGCGTTCCAAGGCCCAGAAAAGATTCACCGCCGTAGGCCGCGTGCCGGCCAGGAGGTCTTTGACGGTCCGGAGGTGGCGAAAAAATGCCTCTTTATCCGTTCCCTTAAATTCCCGGGCGCCCAGGGCCAGGCCGTAGGCCGCCGCAATGCCGATGGCCGGCGCTCCGCGCACCGCGAGGCGCCTGATAGCCGTGGCCACCTCCTCCGGCCTGGTGCAGCGCAGGTATTCGGTTTCCTCGGGGAGCTTTGTCTGGTCGAGCAGTAAAAGCGCCCCGTCCTCCCAGCGCATGGCGTCCATTGAGTTCATCTCCTTCACTTAAAAAGGGTTACGGCCTCCAGCCGTCCGGCATTCACCCCGCCCCAAGTCTTGATCTCGTGAACCTTGAACGGGGCAAGTTCTGCCAGCGCGCGGTCATCGATGACGCCCAGCTCCTCCAAGGCCCGGACCACCACGGGCGCCAGGGGCCGGTCGGAGCCGTCTTCAATCTTTACGGCAATCCCAATTCCTCGAGATATGCTGCCCACGCCGAAGGATGCCTCCGCCCCGTCCTTGGCGACCAGGTCCCCGCCTGCCGCTTTAAGGAGGGCTGTAGTAAATCTTCCGGTGCCCGCGATAAGCTCGGGATGGCACGCCATGGCCTCCTGGATAAGGGCAATGGCCTGCCGCCGCTCCTTCGAAAACTCACCGGCACCCGCCAGCCTGGCGTAACCTAAAGCCATGTTTTTGAGCGGCACGGCAAATACGGGTACCCCGCAGGTATCGCGTCCCGTTTTGATCGCCTCCGCCGGGTAACCGGTAAGCTCAGAAACCGTTTTTAGCATAAGCTGCTGCACCGGGTGGGCAAGCTCCAGATAACCGGCAGTATCCCACCCCTGATACCGGCAGATGGCCAGCATGGCAGCGTGCTTGCCCGAACAGGCATTGCGGGCAGGACCTATCTTCGCCCCCGCGGTAAGCAGGCGGCGGGCCGTAGGTTTATGAAAAGGGGGATGTACCCCACACTGAAGGTGTTCTTCGCTAAGGCCGATCTTCCCTAGAACAGAAAGAACCCGCTCTACATGCATATCTTCTCCGCTGTGCGACGCGCACATTACTGCCAGTTCGTCCAAAGTAAAACCGAACGCAGTGTACGCGCCCGTCTCGATGAGGGGTAAGGCTTGAAAGGGCTTGGCCGCCGAACGAAGAAAAGTAAAGCGTTCTGGATCGCCGCGGCTGTAAAGGAGTCTTCCCTCGCCGTCCACCACCGCAATGGACCCGTAGTGGCGGCTTTCCGCAAAGTCGCCCCGGTAGGCTACAGCTACAACTTCCGACTGCACCGACACCAGCTCCCGTTTGCTTTTCTCCCTTCCTGGTATTCTCCCTTGCCCGCCATCAATCCTTCTTCCCTCTTTAATGCTCCATCTCTGGACGAGAAATGTATCCCTTTAGAATAAGAGTTAGGTGGAATAACTGATTCGTGCTTCATGCGCCCGGCACTTTAGTAAAAAAAGGTGGCAGAAATTTATCTTCTGCCACCAAACTGCTCTCATGCCTCCTCATCTGAGCGATCGGTTTCTTTTTGGCCGCCGAGCACCATACCCAACCAGATCAGCCCTATGACGGCGGCCACATGAATTATGATCCACCCTGGGTTCCCCATCTGAAAAGTAGTGCCTTCCACGTAATCACGACGCAGCCTCGCCAAGGCCATGCTTTTCACCCCTGTATGTAGGGTCTCCAGGGGCAAAGCAGGCAATACTAGAACGGGATCTTGTTACCTTCCAAAATCCTCCATGCCCAACAAAAAACCCCCGCCTTAAGACGGAGGTTATCGTTTAAGTAGATGGTAGCCCCAAGGGGATTCGAACCCCTGTTGCCGCCGTGAAAGGGCGGTGTCCTAACCACTAGACCATGGGGCCGTGCAAACACAAAAAATTGGCTGCGGGACTAGGATTCGAACCTAGGCAACATGATCCAGAGTCATGTGTGCTACCGCTACACCATCCCGCAGCGTTCTCAGCAACATTTATGTTAGCACAGACGACACGGGAAGTCAAGGGGAACCGCCGGGAACTGTGATCGTGCTGTGATATTGTCACCATGAAATCCTTCTGAGAAAATGTCACCTATGGAAAAGGTGATGGTGACATTGTCGCAGTCTGAATTGAATAGG
>JASKLG010000057.1 GCA_030153805.1 Bacillota bacterium
GCGAGGGAAAGCGCGGGCGGTGTTTGAGGCCCGAAGGGCCGAGTTCTGCCCGCGCCCCGAGCGAGCCGAGTTCGTTCGTCCTGAGGTCGTTCGCGCCGCCGGGGGATGCCCGAGGGCCGAGGTTTTCATCTGTCTACCTACTTTTTTGCCGAAGCCACAATGGCGGAAAAGCTCTCCGCCTTGAGGCTCGCTCCTCCGACCAGGGCCCCATCGATCCCCTCCTGCGTGAGAAAAGCGCGGCTGTTGGACGGGGTTACGCTGCCGCCGTACTGAATGCGGAGCGTCTCGGCCGCCCTCTCGCCAAAGGCCCGGCCCACCTCCCGGCGGATGAAGGACGCCATTTGCGCCGCATCACCTGGTTCGGCCGAACGGCCGGTACCGATGGCCCAGATGGGTTCGTAGGCTATGACGAGTTTTTCTACCTCATCTGCCCCTAGGAGGGCCAGATCCGCCTTGAGCTGGGCGGCCACCACCGCCTCTGCCTGCCCGGCTTCGCGCTCGGCCAGGTGCTCGCCCACGCAAAGAATGGGAATCAGCCCGTTCCGGAAGGCCGCTTTCAGCTTCTTCGCCACTTCCTCATCGTTCTCTCGCTGGTAGGCCCGCCGCTCGGAGTGGCCGACGATCACGTACTTTGCGCCCACATCTCTCAGCATAATGGGCGAGATCTCGCCCGTGAAGGCCCCTTCTTCCTCCCAGAAAAGATTCTGGGCCCCAAGAGCAACTCTAGTGCCTGCCAGGGTCTGGCCGACGGCGTGGAGGGCGGTGAAAGGTGGGCAGAGCACCACCTCCACCGCCTCTTCCTGAGCCACATGCGGGATAAGTTCCCTGACCAGGGCCAGGGCCTCTCCTACGGTTTTATGCATCTTCCAGTTTCCGGCGATGATCGGCACGCGCATTTCTTCACCTTCTATTTGTCTTGGAGTACCGCTACACCCGGAAGCTCGCGCCCTTCGAGGAACTCTAAGGAGGCGCCGCCACCGGTGGAAATATGGCTCATGCGATCGGCCAAACCGAATTTTTCCACCGCCGCGGCCGAGTCGCCGCCGCCGACCACGCTGATGGCCCCCGAGTCGGCCACCGCCTGGGCCACAGCCTGCGTACCGGCCGCAAAGGGAGCCAGCTCGAAGACGCCCATGGGGCCGTTCCAAAGAACGGTGCGGGCACCGGCAATGGCTTCGGCGTAAAGCTTTCTCGTCTCCGGGCCGATGTCGAGCCCCATCTGGTCACTGGGGATGGCCTCTACCGGCACCACACGGCTTACGGCTTTTTCTGTGACCTCCGGCGCCACCACCACGTCTACGGGTAGAAGAAGCCGCACACCTCGCTCCTTCGCCTCAGCCATGATCTCCTTAGCCACGGGGATTTTATCTTCTTCTAAAATGGAACGGCCCACAGCGTAACCCTGAGCGGCCAGGAAGGTAAAGGCCATGCCACCGCCGATGATCAGGCCGTCCACCCGGCCCATGAGGTTCCTGAGCACCTGGATCTTGTCCGAAACCTTTGCCCCGCCGAGGATGGCCACAAAGGGCCTCTCCGGATCCTCCAGAACACCGCCCAGCATCTTGAGCTCCTTTTCCATGAGGAATCCGGCTACCGCCGGCAGAAATTCGGCCACGCCGGCAGTGGAAGCGTGGGCCCGGTGGGCCGTGCCGAAGGCATCGTTTACATACACATCGGCCAATTTAGCCAGGCCTGCCGCCAGCTCCCGGTCGTTTTTCTCCTCTCCCGGATAGAAGCGGATGTTCTCCAGGAGGAGCACTTCACCGCCTTTGAGCGCCTGCACTGCCTGCTCTACAGCCGGTCCCACGGCTTCGTCCACCTTTTTTACCGGCACCCCCAGAATCTGTTCCAGACGCCGGGCCACCGGGTCCAGCCTGAGCTCCGGCACGACCTTCCCCTTCGGGCGGCCCAGGTGGGACACTAAAATAATCTTGGACCCGTACTTGCGCAGGTACTCGATGGTCGGAACCGCCGCCCGAATGCGCGTGTCGTCCGCCACTTCTCCGTCCTGGAGCGGGACATTAAAATCCACCCGGACCAGCACCCGCTTACCGATCACGGGAATATCCCGCAGGGTCTTCTTCGCCATGCTCTCACCCCCTGGAGTTATTTATGTTAGAAACCCTTCTTCCCAATGAGGGCGACGAGATCGGCGCACCGGCAGGAATAGCCCCACTCGTTGTCATACCAGGCCACCACTTTGATCAAGTTACCGATGGCCATGGTTAGCGGCGCATCCACAATGGAAGAAAGTGAAGTGCCGCGGTAGTCGGCAGAAACGAGGGGTTCCTCGCTGTAACCCAAAATCCCCTTCATGGGGCCTTCGGCAGCCGCTTTGAGCGCGGCGTTGATCTCCTCTACGGAGGGCTCCTTTTCCACCTCTGCCACGAAATCCGTGATGGACACCGTCGGCGTGGGCACCCGGAGGGCAAACCCGTTCAGCCTGCCTTTAAGTTCAGGAAGCACCAGCGCCACAGCTTTAGCCGCACCGGTGGTGGTCGGGATGATCGAGTAGGCGGCCGCCCGCGCCCGCCTGAGGTCCTTGTGGTTGGCGTCCAAGATCACCTGGTCGTTGGTGTAGGAATGGACGGTGGTCATAAAGCCCTTGACAACGCCGAAGTTCTGGTGGATTACCTTGACCACCGGCGCCAGGCAGTTGGTGGTGCAAGACGCGTTGGATATGATGTGGTGTTTGGCGGGGTCGTACATTTCTTCGTTCACGCCGAGGACAATGGTTATGTCTTCGCCTTTGGCCGGAGCGGAAATTACCACTTTCTTGGCGCCGGATTTCAAATGGTACTCCGATTTTGACCTGTCTACCATCTTGCCCGTAGACTCCAATACTACGTCTACGCCGAGGTCTCCCCAGGGGAATTCGAAGGAATCACGGATGTTGAAAGTTCTTACTTCCCGTCCGTCCACTTTAATCCCGTTTTCGGTGGCTTCCACCTCGTGCGCCAGCCGGCCGTAGAGGGAATCATACTTGAGCAGGTGGGCGGACATGGCGTTATCGCGCACCCCATTGATGGCGATAACCTCGAGCTCAGGGTTAGACAGCGCAGCCCGGAAAAAGAGCCGCCCGATGCGACCAAAACCGTTGATGGCTACCTTAACAGTCATATGCTCTCCTCCTTTTCTAGTTGAGAGAAGTTTCTATATTTCTCACTAGTTCCTCCCTTACCTACCTCCCTTCCAAGAGTTTCAACATCCCGGTCAGGGCCCCTTCGTCCGTGACCAGGGTAAGAGGCGGAAAATTGTAGGATAAGACTGCCAGTATGGCCTCTGCTTTGCTCGCCCCACCGGCAACGGCAATTACGTGGCCAATGCGTTTAATATTTTCCAGTTTAAGCCCCGTACTGGGGGTGACATAGACAATCTCACCACGGCGGTTGAAATAATAGCCAAAAGTCTCGCCTACCGCGCCCAATTCGTTTAAAAGGGCCAATTGATCGGGCCTGAGGTGCCGGCGCCGGGCCATGGCTTGGGCCACGCCGATGCCGAGAAGGAGCACCGAAGCCGAACGCACCAGCTCCAAGACCTCTCTTATTTCCGGCTCCTGGGCCAAAACCGCTGCCGCTTCCTCGCCGAGGTTGTCGGGGAGGTGCAGCAGGCGGTGGTTGGCATTGAGCTTGGCCGCGATCTTAGCGGCGATGGAACCGGCTTGCTTGTCCAGGTCCTCCCCCATACCGCCCCGTGCCGGCACCACGGTGATGCGGCCGTGATAATTGGCCGGCACAAGGGCCGCGGCCACACTGGCCAGGGTAGTGCCGCCGGACACCGCGAGAACCATGCCCTCGCTAAGGATGGATTTCAAGTATTGAGCGGCAGCCCTGCCCATATCTTTCTGAACCGTCTCGCTCGTGTCGCTGTCGCCGGGCACAGCGATAACGCGTTCCAGCCGAAGTCGCTCGGCCAGGGCCGTTTCGCGGCGCGTCAGATCGCGCGCTTCGTGGACATACTCAGCCAGTTCCTCAACCAGCTTCTCCCCTACCGGGGTGAGGGCCATACCCAGAGCGCTCACCGTCAAGAGCCCCTGTTCGCGCAGAAAGTCCACCTCGGCCCTGAGCCGCCTTTCGGTAATACCGAGTTCCTGAGCCAGAAGCCGCCGCCCAACGGGCTGGAGCAGGGAAACAGTACGAAGAATAGTATACCTCTTCGTTAAAGCGTCTATCAGGTCAGGAACCAGCCGCTGCTCAAGGTTAATAATCGCGCGTAGGTCTGAAGTTCTCGTGGGTCCTATTTTGTCCCGCACTTCCCTAATCTGTCCCGGCTGTCCCAAGAAAAAGGCCTCCCCTTTGCCTTTAACATACTTCTCTCTTTCTTGAAGAATTCCTGCCAAGAGGCGTTTTTTTATCTAAATTCGGGCCCAGGGCGGCCCTCAAGCAAACCGCCTGCGGCTGGCTGATGAAGGTATATTGGCCTCCTGCCGGTACTTGGCCACGGTGCGGCGGGAGACGTTGATCCCCCGGGCAGCCAAAAGCTCGGCCAGCTTCTGGTCGCTGAGCGGATGCCTGGGATCTTCTTCAGCGACGAGATCCGCCAGAATGCGTTTTACCGACTCGGCCGCCGCACCCGTGCCGTAATGGTTCTCTACCCCGCTGCCGAAGAAGAACCGGAGGGGGAACACGCCGTGCGACGTCTGGATGTACTTGTTGGCCGTGGCCCGGCTCACCGTCGATTCATGCACGCCTATTTCTTCCGCCACCTGGCGCAGGGTCAGCGGTTTAAGATAACGGACGCCGAAATCGAAGAAGTCCCGCTGGCGCCTGAGGAGAACTTCGACGATGCGGTAGAGGGTAAGGCGCCGCTGCTCTATGCTGCGAATCAACCACAGGGCCGAGTTCAGCTTATGCTCCAAATAGCGGCGTGTCTGGACATCGCACTCGGCAGGGCTTTCCAGCATGCGCCGGTACAGGCTGCTTACGGTAAGCCGTCCGGCAGCAGCATCGTTTATAAGGATAACGTATTCTCCTTCGACTTTCTCCACGCTCACATCCGGCACCACATAGTGAACATCGTCGCCTGAAGCGTACTTTCGCCCCGGCTTGGGATCTAGGGTACGGATGAAATCGCGAATGCTTTGAAGCTCGGACAGGGTTAGGCCCAAGTCCGCAGCCACACGGGTGAGCCTCCCCTCCGCCAGGTCGCGCAGGTAAAACTGGATGACCCGCCGCACCGGAGCCGTAAGCCGGCCCAACGCTCGGGCCTGCAGGAGCAGACATTCCTCCAGGCTGCGGGCGCCGACGCCGGGTGGGTCGAGGCGCTGGATACCCCTGAGGACCCTGAGCACTTGAAAACGAGGCACGCCGAGAGCCCTGGCAATCTCCGCCACGCTACACCTCAGGTAGCCGTGCTCATCCAGGTTGCCGATGATGAAAAAGCCGATGCGCTTTTCCGCCGGGTTGCGCGCGGCAAGCCGCCACTCATTAGCGAGGTGTTCGGCCAGCGTAGTCTCTCGGCTGACGAAGTTTTCCCAGGGCGGGGCTTCCTCCCGCACGGGCGGACCGGGTAGGTAACCAGACTCTCCTCCTTCTTCGAGGTACGCGGCCCAATCCTGTTCAAGAGGTGGCGTCTCCGGACGCGCCTCTTCCTCTCTCAGTTCGAGCACCGGGTTCTCCTTTAATTCTTCTTCTACGTAGTCTAAGAGCTCTTGGGTGGAAAGCTGCAGGATGGTAATTGCTTGGCGAAGCTCTTGGGTCATGACCAGCTTCTGGTTTTGTTCCAAAGTAAGGCTGAAGGCCATGCCCATGCTAACCGTACCCCTCTCCCCATCTCACTTGGGCTCTCTCAACAATGTTTATTCCAGGACTTTTATTTTAATGATTTCGGCGCCAGGTGGCGAAAAACCTTCTTTTGAAGCAAAGGTTGCCGGGTTCACTATCTACTTATTCACCGCCGGGTCATTCAGAACCGGCGCCTAACGCCGAAGACGTTCGGCCATAGCTTCCAGCCGACGTAGCCGGTGGTTGACCCCGGACTTTCCGAGCGGCGGGCTGCACTTGGCCCCTAGCTCGCGAAGGGTTGCCTCCGGGTTTTCCAACCGTAGCTTTGCCACCTCCCTGAGCGGTAGCGGCAGGTTTTCCAGTCCCACCCGTTCGACCAGGTAGCGGATATTCTCTATCTGGCGGCAGGCCGCCTCTACAGCCTTAGTAAGATTGGCCGTCTCACAATTCACCAGGCGATTCACTTGGTTGCGCATGCCCTTAAGGGCGCGGATGTTCTCCAACTCCAAACGGCTTTGCACGGCTCCAATCAGGGTAAGGAAAGCCGCAATTTCCTCGCCCTCTTTGAGGTAAACCACGTGGTATCCCTTCCGCTCCACCCGCCGGCCACGAAGGCGAAAGCTCCTGAGGAGCCGGATCAAATAACCGGCATGGTCACGGCTCCCGCTCACGAGTTCCAGGTGATAGGCCCGTTCCGGGTTGCTGACAGAGCCGGCACCGAGGAAGAAACCCCGAAGATAAGCCCGCCGGCAGCAGTCTTCTTTGGGTATAACGGGACGACCGGACCCTTCCTCGGGCGCCAGTAGGCCTAGATCACCGAGGAATTCTTTCAGACCCGGCTGGGGCGGAAGGGTAACGGCATAAAGGGTGTGGCGCTGGATTCGCCGCGGGCGACCGGAAATCTGTACGGTAAGACCTGAAGCCTTCTTGAGGAGAGAGAAGGCACGACGCGCCACCACCGGGCTTTCCGTAGTGATGGTGAGGCGCAGGCCGCTCTGCCCCGCCTCCAACACTCCCGCCGCCCGCGCCAACCCTAGGAGTTCCATCCGCTCACAACACGAGCGGGAGCCGCTAAGCCGCGCCAGTTCATCCTTTACCCTGAGAGAAAAAGTCTCCACCGGGCCATCTACCCCCTTTAGCGGGCCTGAGCCAAGAGTTCGAGCAAAGCACGCGCCAGCTTGTTCGGATCATGTCGGGCTACGCTGTCCTGAGACAGAAGCGGTGCTTCTTTCAGCCGAACCCGATAGCGGGCCAGGGCCCGCCGGTTGATCTTCACCGGTTCAGCGCCTTCCTCACGGTAGCGGCTCAGAACTTCGGGCGCCGCCCGTTCGTTGTTGACAAGGACCCACTCTACCACACCGTCTCCCCCGTGTTCAATCAAGGCCCGTACGTGATCGGCGGCGGTGTACCCCTCCGTTTCCCCCGGCTGCGTCATTAAATTGGCCACGTACACCTTTAGAGCCCGGCTCTTCCTGATGGCCTCCGCAATGCCTCGGACAAGCAGGTTGGGAATAACACTGGTGTATAAACTCCCCGGACCGAGGACAATGAGATCGGCCTGGGCGATGGCCTCAAGCGCCTCGGGTAGGGGCCGGCTGTCGGGAGGATCCAGGGTGAGCCGGCGGATGGTCTGCCCGGGACGCACGATATTTGTTTCTCCGCGGGCGCGGCTCCCGTCGGCGTACTCGGCCTCCAGCGTGGTGCTGGTGAGGGTGGAAGGAAGCACCTGGCCGCGTACGGCCAGAACCCGGCTCGTCTCCTTAATTGCGAGTTCAAAATCTCCCACCACCTCTGTCATGGTGACCAAAAACAGGTTACCGAAGCTATGGCCGGCCAGGCCCGTGCCCGCGGTGAAACGGTGCTGGAAAAGCCGCTCCATTAAAGGCTCGGTATCAGCCAGGGCAACCAGGCAGTTCCGGATGTCGCCGGGGGGCAGCACGCCTAGCTCCTCGCGCAGGCGCCCGGAGCTGCCGCCGGTATCCGTCACCGTAACAATGGCCGTGATGTTGTCGGTATATTCTTTAAGGCCTCTAAGAAGCGTAGAGAGGCCGGTGCCTCCTCCTAAGGCCACCACCCGCGGCCCGCGTCTTCGCTGCCGCTCTTCGCTAAGAAAGCTGACCAGCCCTCCACCGCGCTGCACCGGCAAATACTCCTTCAGGCTTCGCCAAGCGCCTATCACCGCTCCAGCGATGAAGACCAGGCCGGTAAAAAGTAAAATTCCGCCCTGCCAGGTCGGCCAGGCGGTAACTTCAGGCGGCAGGAGCACGGCCAGGCCAAAACCGGTAGAAACAATTCCGGCAATAAGGGCTAGAAACACCAGCATTACGCCCCCACGTCCTTTTCCATATCCCGGTGTTGCACCAGAACCCGGTGTTTGTTGGCTCTAAGTAGCCGGGCCAGCTCTTCGGCAATGGTCACCGAGCGGTGCCGCCCGCCGGTGCAACCGATGCCGATCACCAGGCTGGTCTTACCTTCTTTGATAAAGTAGGGAATAAGGAACTCGAGAAGGTTGTGCACCTTGGCCAAAAAGTTCTTGGTCACGCCCCACTGCAGTACGTAACGCTTTACCGGCTCTTCCTGCCCGGTGTGCGGGCGCAGATCCTCCACGTAGTAAGGGTTGGGCAGAAAGCGGACATCGAACACCATATCCGCATCGAGCGGCAGGCCCTGCTTGAAACCGAAAGTAACCAAGGTGATGAGCAGGCGCTCCAAGTCCTCGCCTTCGCCAAAAATGGTGCGCAGTTCCTCCCTAAGTTGGGCGGGCGTCATATTGCTGGTATCAATAATGTATGTCGCCCGGCTTTTCAGTTCTTCCATGCGCGCCCGCTCCGCTGTAATACCGTCTACCACCCGGCCTTCCGGCGCTAAAGGGTGGCGGCGCCGTGTCTCCTTGAAGCGGCGAATAAGCGTGGCGTCCGACGCCTCGAGAAAGAGAATCCGGTATCTTATGCCCATCTCTTCCAGAACCCTAAGGCTGTCAAAAACATGATCAAAAAAGCCGCCACCGCGAATATCGACCCCTAGGGCCACCTTGCGCACTTGGCCTTGAGACTCGAGGCAAAGCTCGGCAAATTTCGGCGCTAAATCGGGGGGAAGGTTGTCCACACAGAAATAGCCCAGGTCCTCTAAGATACGAACCGCAGAGGACTTGCCCGCCCCTGAAAGCCCGGTGACAATGACAAAGTCCTGTGTTTCGCTGGGCAATCTACCACCCCCTGATTAAGGAACCTCAGCATTAATAATTTGGTCGGGCCTGAGCCCCAGCTGCTCCGCTACGGCCACGCCGGCTTCTAAGTTTCCTACGCGGGCAGGAGTGTGGGCATCGCTACCGATGGCAAAGCGGACACCCTCGGCCGCCGCCACGCGCACGAATTCGCGGGTAAGATAACCGTGGGCGGCATTGATTTCGAGCGCCGTGCCCCGGAGCGCACAAACACTGGCCAAAGCCCGGGTGTCGATGGACAGTTTCCAGCCGGGATGGGTAACTATATCGATGCGGTGCCGTTCCACCGCCCGGATTAGGGCGCGCGTATTGAGAATCCGGGCCAACCGTCTCACCTCTTTAAGATGGCGGCTTAGCGCATTTAGCCCGATGAGCCAGGCGGCATCGCGGATGGTACGCGCATAAACGCTGGGGTGCAACCCTGCAAGTACGATGTCCAGCTGGCCTAGGACCTCATCGGAGACGTCGAGATCCCCGTCTAAGCTTACCACATTCGCCTCCACCCCGGCCAGGATACGCAGCCCAGGAAACTGGGGAGCGAGCGCGCGCAGGCGGTCTTTGATTTTCAGGAGAGTCTTTTCGTCAGGTACACCCATCCCAAAGGCCGTAGCCGGCCCGTGGTCGGTTATGGCCACGGCCTTCAATCCACGGCGCTGGGCCGCCCTCAAGTTCCCGAGGATGCTACCCCGACCGTGGCTGTACTCAGAATGGGTGTGGTAATCAGCATAGATCTTCACCCGCCGGCCCCCTGCTAGTTCCTTTTTCGCTAGTATGTCCTTAAGCCCGTAAGTTCTTTGCCGGATGAACCTGGCGGTTCATGAGCAAAAACCGCCGGGTCTCCCGTGCAGGATGGGCCTTGGTGGAGCCGATCATTAGCTCTCGGGCCGGTGAGAGAACTTTATTCTAGAATGAACTTCTCGATTACCTGCGCCACCCCGTCTTCAGTGTTGCTGGCGGTAATGTAGTCGGCCTTGGCCTTAACCTCAGGCGGAGCGTTGCCCATGGCCACTCCCAAACCGGCCAGGTCAATCATTTCCAGATCGTTGTAGTTATCTCCAACGGCAACGGCCTCTTCCGGGCAAATGCCGAAGAAAGCCAGCAGGTACTCTATACCGCTTCTCTTCGAAACCTCAGGGTGAATGATCTCCAAGAAAGTGGGTTTGGAGCTGGTAACGCGTGCCTCACTCCCCAGCCGGGCAGTAAGCTCAGGGCGTAGGGATTGAAGGCGCTCCGGCTCGGCGATAAAAAGCACCTTGTTCGGCGCCCGGGTGAGCACGTCCTCAAGATCCGAAACAAAGTGCGGATTTACCCCGCTTGAGCGGCGGTAGCGCTCAGTCCATTCATCGTCCCGGTCGACATAAAGCTCATCGTCCAAGAAGAGGTTTACGTGAACATCGTGTTTGCGGGCCACATTTAGGGCAATGCGTGCCGCAGTAAGCGGCAGCGGGCGGTCCAGGTAGACCCGTCCGGCATTGTCTTTGACGAGGGCCCCGTTGTAGGTGATGAGCGGGACGACCACCCCCAGCTCTTCGGCAAAAACACGGGCCGAGCGATACATGCGACCGGTGGCCAAGGTCACCACCACACCCCGTGCCTGGGCCGCGCGAATGGCCGCTGAGTTGCGCGGTGAAATATGCCCTTTGTCGTTCAGGAGGGTATCGTCCAGATCTAAAGCTAGGAATCGATAAGGCAACACGAGTCGCTCCTCAAATAGAAATTCGAGTGGTATCTTCGCTTTCGGCGCCGGGAAATCCTTCTTTTGCGAAAGTTAGGCGATGGGCACCGAGGTAGCACCTGCGGTAAAACGGAGAATGTAAAGAAGTAACCACCACTCCACCCAGCCGGCTGGAAGCATGGAGAAAGCACTCTTCCCCCAAGTAGAGGCCGACATGGGCCGGAAAACCTGGCTCCTCCGTAGCGAAGAAAACGAGATCGCCAGGTGCCGGCGAAGCCACTTCTTTTGTGTAGTCGTACTGCCAGTCAGCATCGCGGGGGAGGATTACGCCGGCCGTCCGGTAGGCAATGTAAACCAAACCGGAACAATCAACCCCGCTGCAGGTGATGCCGCCTAGAAGATAGGGCGAGGAAAGGAGTAGGCGCGCATAATACAAGGCGGCACGCGGAACCCCTTGAGCGTCCGACACCGAAGGTAGGCGGTTCACGGCACTCGCGGCAATCAATGCCCGGCCGCCGGGGAAGGCTACTTCTACCGTTTCCCCCAGACGGCCCAGCTCGACGAGACGTGTACCGAGGAAGGCATGTGCCGGCAGCTGTTGTTCTTCCGCTCCCGCCCGCAGACCTTCCCGGAAAAGCTGCGCCCGGGGGACACACACCAGCACCTCGCGACCCGGCGGAGGCGCTTCCGGAGTCAGGGCAGACGCAGGCAGCCAACCTCGATAGCCGTCTTCTACCCGGCCAAAGACCCAGCCGCCTCTTTCCTGTTCGACCTCGACGGCGTCTCCAAGAAGAGCCTGGGTCAGCCGGGCCGTCTCAGGATCGTCTCCCGGACTGCTCCAAACGTCGGTGAGCGCAGTCTTGACATAAAGCTTCCGCATACCTCGCCTTCCTTTCGGGCGTTTTTCTTTCCATCCTATGCAGACTCTCATCTTTTCACGCCTCCCCCCCATCTAATTATCAAGGGGGGGGAACTTTTTTTCTCTTAATCCGTCGAAACAGAAGGAAGCCCTAAAGGAAAAGGAGGTTCGCAACAGCTTCAAGAAACTGTACTATAATTGACTACATTTTACTATTTTGTTAGCATAAAAGTACGGGACTCCTGTCTATAGGTGAAGCGGCAAAAAGATTAGG
>JASKLG010000058.1 GCA_030153805.1 Bacillota bacterium
CTTTGCCACCTTCAGGCTCTCCTTTCTGGGACTGCCGTTCATAACCAGCCTCGCTAGATTTAGACGCCCGGGCCGCAAATTCCTGCCCCGGCAAGGTTGCGCTTCGGGAGCCCAAAGGGTTGCCGGGGGGTAAAGTGCCGCCGTCAGAGGTGAACCGGCACCTCCCTGTCCAGGTAAATGGCGGCGGTGCTCACGCGGCAGCGAAAGGCCCGGACTTCTACGCCTTTTAACGCGGCTTCCCGGAGCTCTCGGGCAAAAACCGGATCCAGCAGCGCATGGGGGCGGAAGGAGACGGCATCAGAGCGCGGGATGATAAAGATCACCGCGGCGCGCAGCCCGCTTTGCACCAGTGCCGCAAGTTCGCGCACGTGACGGGCACCGCGGGCCGTAGGGGCGTCGGGAAAAAGGGCCGTACCGCCGGTCACTAAGGTACATCCCTTAACCTCAATATAGCACTCCGGCTTTCGGCCGCCCGTGAGCAGGAAGTCGAAACGGCCCCCGGCCGCGCTGGGTTCCTCCTTTAGGCCGGCATAACCGGCAAACTCCGGCCACAGGCCGGCGGTAAGCGCCCGCCGCACCAGGCGGTTGGGCACCCGGCTGTCCACCGCCACCAGCCCTGCCGGACCTTCCACCAGGCGCAGGTCATAGGCCGTGCGGCGCCCGGGCCGGTTGGCTGGCGTTACATACACGCCGGCCCCGGGCACTAAAAGCTCTTTAAGCCGCCCCGGGTCCGCCACATGGGCAGCTACTTCCTCCCCGTTTAGTTCGACTAGGGCAAGAAAGCGGTTCGGGCGGGCGATGAAGCGCCCTTTGATAAGAGGCGGCAAAAGCTCGGCAATTCCCAAGTTTATTTCCTCCCAGGTATGGTTCGTCTTTAGGCAGGCGACGGGTTCTCCCTGGTTTATAAGTCTCAGGCAGATATTTGCCGGGCCAGCAGCGCCACCACTTCATCCAGGGCCGCCCGGCCGTAGACATCGTCCGGGAGGAGCGGCAGGCGCGCCAGGATGAGGCCGCCGAAGCTCTCCTCAATCTCCGCCAGGTATTCTGCTTCGCGCTCCCGGCGCCGGCTCCAAAATGCATCTCCGGTCGTCTCAGGAAGAAGGCGGTTTATTATAAGGCCGCCCACCGGAATATGATTTTTCTTTAAGACCGAAAGCGCCTTTTTCGTTTCCAGAATGGGGAGCTTCTCCGCATTCAGGACAAAGATAAAAGCTGCCTGCTGGGTATCAACCAGGAAATTCCGCGCCCGGGTGAAACGCTCCTGGCGGCGCTTGAGGGTAAAGAGGACCGGATCTTCCCTGTTGGCCCTGTCTTTCAGTTCCGGCGCACCTACAGCGGCCATGGACAAGAGGCGGTTGGCCTTTTCCCGCTGCTTGATCAGGCGGTCGATCCAGGCAGAGAGAAGCTCCGGAAGCGAGAGGAGGCGCAGGGTATGCCCGGTAGGTGCGGTGTCAAAAATCAGAAGGTCGAACTCTCCGTCCAGGCGTTCCAGCATGTCGATGAATTTGTCGAAAACGGCCGCCTCTTCCGACCCGGGCGCAGAATACGCCGCTTCCACCTGGCGCTCTATCTCTTCCATGATTACCGGGCTGATAACGTTTTTGAGTTGCTCCTTGATCCGGGCAATATAGCGGCTGCTCTCCCTGGCCGGGTCGATCTCGTAACCCCAAAGGTTGGGTGCGAGTTCTCCCTCCTCGTTGATGCGCACGGCAAAGATGTCGCCCAGATTATGGGCCGGATCCGTGGACACCACCAGGGTTTTCAGGCCCCGCTGCGCCGCCAAAAGCCCGAACGCCGCCGCGCAGGTGGTTTTCCCCACACCGCCCTTGCCGCCGAAAAATAGGACCTTTTTATCCCATATGGATGAAGATACCGCCAACGCTCAAGCCTCCCCTTTCGGCATCCTCCAAAACGGCCCTACGGCCGGCCGAGGGCCCTTAACAACACCAATCGTGCTTGCCGAATTTTTCCGCCATTACGCTTTTTCGTTCGAGGATGCGCTTCTCCCAGCCCTCGAGCTCTTCAGCCAGATAGGGGAGTAGTTCGATGCTGTAATAAGAGGTGGGTACCGGTATGCCGATGAGGTCGGCAAAGCAAAGAAGAAGAAAGGTGTCGTTTTCCTCGAACGCCTCCTTGCGCAGCACAGCTACAGCTCGTTCGCCAAAATCGAAAGAGCCCTTTAAGATGCCGCGTACCGTCTCCCAGAACGCCGCCCACGAATCCCGCCCCATTTTCTTCCCCCTTTTTTCTTACGTTACCAATACCAATCCCACCCAGGTAACCTCATCTTTAGCGGGGAACTTAAGCGGCACGCCAGCTCTGCGGCAAATACTAACAACATCCATCCCCATCCCTTCCATGGAAGGGCGCGCCTCAAAGGGATGGCGGCAGGTACCGCCCGGTCCCACACATTCTTCGCACAGGCGGCACGCGCCACCGATAAAGCCTGCGGCTAAAGGGAAGTGCGGTAGCGCCGCCCGTTCCACGGCATTCACCGCCCGGTGCAGCCGGAGCGCGGCTTCAAGGGCGGCCCGACGTTCATCCGCATCGTTCCCCGTAAGCGGGGTACGGACGGCCAAAAGAATGGCATCCCGGTAGCGCCCGGCGATTTCCCTCACCGCTGCTACCGGCGGCAGATTGGGCGGGCAGAGAAGATGCCGCCCGTAATTCGCACAGAGCGGCACCTGGCATTTGAGCCGCACCCGCTCGTCAACTTCTACCGCCGCTGCCGGAATGAGCACGGCCTGCGTTACCCCGGCCGCGTAGGCGGCGTGCACCAATTCCGTAAGTTCCGCACCTTTTCCCGGTTCTTGACCGGCATCCATCACGCCTAATGAACCTCCATCCTTCAGGGCTGAGGGCAGAGACGGCCCGGAGCCCGGGCCGTCTCTTCACGAACAGGTAGGCTCTTTTTTCTCCGTCAGCTCCTGGAACTTCCCCTGCCAGTAGTTGAAACGCTCTTCCATTCGCTGCAAAAGCTTCTGATCGGCCGGCGTGGCGTATCCGCCGGCTACTTTCTCCCGCGCTCGCGTCAGGTAATTCTGGTACACCGCCAGCGCCTCGGAAAAGAGAGCTTTCGCGTACGCCGCACGTTCTTGCTCATGGGGCCAGGGAGATTTGTGCCACTCACGCAGCACCGCCTTCAACAGGTCGAAAAACTTCTCCCCGTCCCGATAAAGGTTTACTTGGACGTCCAGGTCAGCCAGGGCCACCTGTTCAACCCCCTTCATTTTTTTGGCCGGACCGCTTACGTCTTAGCTATTGATTTCCACACGGGAAGAAGGAAATCCTCCTTATTGTCGCCAGAAGTTTCTGGGCTTTGGTGGCACAGGGTTGTGCTTGCACCGCGAAGCCACGCCCCAGGTAATCCTCGGGGGCCGCCAGACCAGGAATGCATTGGGGTGTGCCAGAGCCTCCCGCCCGGCTGCGGTCGCCCCTTTCAACCTCGAAGGAGCAGAAAACCCGGGGTTTCGCCGAAACCCCGGGCTGTATTTACATGGCCCGCACAAAGGCAATGGCCTCCAGGCGCACGTGGTAGCGGGCCGAAGGCGTCTGGATCAGAATATGATCGGGGAAGACGTCGACTAGGGTACCCTGCACCGTGCCGGCCCAGGTGGCGGCATCCACCACTTGCCCCACCAGGGCTTGCATGTGGCCGGCAAAGACCGGGTCGGCCGAACCGTACGCTTCGTAAGCAGGGCCGTACCTTTCGGCCATAGGATTCGCCCCCCTTTTCCAAGGTTCCTTCCACGCATACTCTATTCCCCTCGGTCTTAAACGGTGCCTTCTGCCGGTCGCCCTCGACTTTGGCCCGACAGCCGGCGTTCCCTATATTTATCGGCCAGCTCGGCCACCTCGCGGGCGACGGCCTGCCGCAGTTCCTCCGGAGCCAGTACCTCGGCATGGCAGCCGAAACCGAGCACCCAGCGTTTTACCTCGCCCAGGCCGCTTACCGTAACTTTAAAGAGGAGCGAGCCGTCGGGAAGCGGTGTGAGTTTCTGGCTAGGGTGCCACTGGCGTTCTCTAACCCACCGCGCCTGCTCGGCGTCGAAGCGGATTACTACCTCACGCGGTTTCTGCCCCCGCTCGATTCCAAGGCTGTAGCCTAAGTACTCTTCGAGGGAAAACCCTGCGGGGAGCTTAAAATGCCGGCCTGTGCGGCGCAGCGAGCGCACCCGGTCCAGGGCGAAGATGCGCACCTCGCGCCGGCTGTGGCAGTACGCGATCAGGTACCAGGCCCCATGGTATGAGCGCAGGTGGTATGGGTCCACCAGTCGCTCGGTCTGGGCGTTGCGGCTGGCCGTATAGTAAGTGATGTCCAAGGTCTCATGTTCATGGATCGCCTGCACCACTTCTTGGAAGCGCGCCGCCATGACCTCCTCATCGCCTCTGAGCGGCTCCACAGCAAAAGAAAGAAAGCCGTCGACCTCCGCAAAGTCCACTTCCACGCTATCGGGAAGAAACATTCTCAGTTTGGCAAAGGCCTGGGCGATGGCCGCCTCGTACGGTGTGCCTTTGTACTGGCTGAGGAGCTTATGCCCCAAGTAAAGGGCGACCAGCTCACCTTCGGTAAGCTTAAGACGGGGTAAGGAAAAACCGTCATGAGTATAGAAATAGCCGCGCCGTTTGGGGTCGTACTTAAGTGGCGCGCCCAGGCGATCGCGCAAAAACTCCAAGTCTCGCTCGATGGTGCGGGTGCTCACCTCCAGGCAGCGGCTGAGAAGCGGAACATTGGGATACGTTTTTTGGCGAATGAGCTGGTCGATCTTGTGCAGGCGAAACAGGCTGTGCCGTTCGATGTCCAGTGCAGAAGTCTGCCGCATACCCGTGAGCACCTCGCTTTCATCTTTAACTTTCTTCCTTTTCCGGCAGAATTCCTGCTACCCTGAAAAACGCCATCGCCCTAGCGCTGCCTCGAGGGCCATCCCCCGCACGGCGCATTACGTACCGCCATTCAAGAGAACGCAGGCGAGCGAGGGGAAGCGAGGGCACTGTTTGAGGCCTGTAGGGCCGAGTTGTGCCCGAGCCCCGAGCGAGCCGAGTTCGTTCGTCCTCAGGTCGTCTGCGCCGCAGGGGGATGCCCGAGGAGGCGCGCGTTTTAATTCCGCGGCTTGTGTCGGTGGCGGCATGGACGTCTACCAGACAGGCAGGCGAAGGAGCAGAGGAAGAAGGCCTAAAATGGTAAGAAGGCGGGCAAGCTGCAGCAGGCTCACCTTAAGCGGATCAGCTCCCAGTTCACAGGCCAGGATAAAGAACTGGGTCACTCCGCCGGGCGCGGCGGGCAGAAGGCAGGTTAGGGCATCCCATCCTGTAAGGCGCCGTAACAGGGCAGCCAGCACTAAACCCGAAACGATTAGGACGGCAGTTGAGGTCAGGACGGGTATGGCCATGGCCATAAGCTTACCCCAGGCCAAAGGAGTAAAGCTCAGGCCTACCAATCCCCCGATTCCCACCTGCGCCCAAATGCGAAGCTCCGCAGGTATTGCGGGCAACTCACGGTAGAAGCTCGAAGTCAGCCCGACGGCGAGGAGAGAACCCAGAAGGCCGGCTGCCGGCCAGTTGAAGATGCGCGCTAGGGCGGCGCCGGCCGACCCAACGGCCAAAGTGACGAGCGCCCTGCATTCCCAGGTGCCAGAATTTGTTCCAATTTCTTCTTCGCCGTTGGCCGACGTACTCAACGCCCGCCTCACTGCCAGAAACGGGATAACTATAAGGATGCTCAGGAGGCGCATAATCTGCAGTACGGCAACCACCAGCGCATCGGCCTCCAGGCTAATGGCAAGCATGCTCATCTCGGCGAGTCCCCCTGGGGCCGCCCCCAGAATGGCGGTTACAGGCGTCACCGCCGTAAGCTTGAGAAACACGAACCCAACCACCAACGAGCTCGCCAGCATCCATCCCGACACCAGCGCCGCCGGAGCGGCCAGGCACCGCAGGTGTTCCCAGGTATCGCTTCGGAAACGGAGGCCGATGAAAGTACCGAGAATAATCTGGAGGGCGAACTTAAACGTCCCGGGAACGTGCGCCGGGCCTACCCCGGCCAGCTGAAGAGCCCCCACGGCAGCAATAGCGCCCAGAAGGCTGGCCGCCGGTACTCTGAGGCGTTCGAAGAGCCGCCAGCCCAACCAGCCGACAACATAAAGTTGGGCGGTCTCGTAGAGAGCCCGCCCCCAAAGGCCAATTTCCATATTATGAGTTTAGTCTCCTTGCCAGAGCCAGAGCTAGAATCTTCGTCCCTATAAGCAGGGCTTCGGGATCAAATGTCATCTGCGGGTCGTGGAGGCCAGGCTTGCAGTCGGCGCCCAAGGCCAAGAAAGCTGTCTTCAGGGTGCGGTCGGCCATCTTGAACTCGTGGAAGTCGTCACTGCCCGGGCTGTGGATGGGCTCAATCAAGCCTTCGGGCCCAAGGACGTCCTTGATAGCCTCGCTGAGGTTCGCGATCGCCTCAGCATCGTACTCGGCCGCCGGTACCGAACCCAAAATCCGGACCTCGGCAGTGGCTCCCACCGCAGCTGCTCCGCCAGTGCAGGCTGCTTTTACCTTGTTTATGATCTCTTCCATGAGAGGATTCGTCTCGGCGCGCATGTCTATGGTGAACGTGACTTTATCGGGGATAATGTTGCTGGCAACCCCGCCCCCAACGATCTTCGTGACTTTGGCGGACCACTGGGCCGCCGGGTTGGCCCAAAGGGAGTTAATCCCTAGGATGGCTAAAGCTGCCCCATCAATAGCATTGATGCCCAGATGCGGGCGCGCTCCGTGTGCCGCTTTACCTGTGATGGTAACCTCGGCCACTGTACTAGCTCCGTGCCAGAGTGCAGCAGCGGCCTGGCCGAGTTTCACTTCCTGGACAGGGCGGATATGCACGCCGTAGAGCTCATCCAGGTCTTTTCCGGCACCCGCCTCGACCATTCTCTTGGCACCAACCAATCTCTCTTCCGCCGGCTGGAAGATGGCCCGCGCCAGGCCTTTCTTTACCAGGCCGAGTTCTTTCAAAACCAGGAGCGCCCAGAGCACCATAGTTGAGTGAGCATCGTGCCCGCAAGCGTGAACGTAATAAGTTTCGCCGGCCTCGTTCTTGAAGGGGAGTGCGTCCATATCGGCCCGCAGCCCTACCCGGGGGCCCGGCTCATTGCCCACAACTTCCGCGGTAAACCCGGTTTCGGTGAAAGCCCGAACCGGGATACCGGCTGCGTTTAAACGCTCCTTAATATAGGCTGACGTCTTGAACTCCTCCAGACCCCACTCCGGTATAGCGTGCAGGTCTCTATACGTACGCAGGATTTCCTCCCGGTGTGCCTCAACCGTACGGATAATCTCTTCCCGCATTTGCTCTCTCCTCCCTTAAGCTTTGAACAGCTAATCTCGTCTATTAGAAAAAGATGAGAATAGCGCGCATTACCCACATAGCCAGAAGGGCGTTTATGACGCAAATGGCGATGATATGAGACCAGTAGCGCGAGTCAACCTCAGCTGTCCCCAGGCAGCGGCCCATGTATTGCACGAGTGCACCCATGAGGAAAATAGCCGGCATAAGCACCGTGATGTCGGCCCCGCTCAGTTTCTTTGCTGTGTAGAGGCTGGCCGCGACACCCACACCGCCGCCCATGCTCATGAAGGAAGCGACGAGAACAGCTGCAGCCTCTCCCGGAAGCCCCCATAAGGCCATAACAGGCCCGAAAACCTTACCGATGATATCGAGCAGACCGGTAACTTTGAGCGCCTGAATGAGCACGAAAGCCATGATTACATTGGGCATCATGTTGGTCGTGGCGATGTTCCAACCACGCCGAGCCCCTTCAACGAACATGTCCATTAGTGTTCTTCTGCTACCTGCTGCTACTTCCGATTTCGCCATGGATTGCCTCTCCTCCTCTTCTGTTAGCACAGCTTTTGTTTACTCTGGGCTACGCCGCAGCGGGACTGTTCTTAGTTTTTTGTCCCACTTTCTTGAGATAAAGCCGCATCAAGTTAGCTCCGACTATCTTGAAGACCAGGATTACAACAAAAGGAACTATAATTGGCGTCCCGAGAAAGGCAAACAAGGCCGCACCGGAAGAGAAATAGTTGGTAATCGTAGCATCGGCACTAATTTGGAAAGTAGCAAATACAGTTCGTTCGTCGTCTGTTATTGCGCCGGATTCATACAAAGTCTTCGTCATGCCGGCTCCTGCATCCGTGCTCTGTAAGCTGGCAATAAGGGCCAGCCCGCAAATCCCAGGAATCCCGATTAGCGGTTTAAGCAATGGGGACATGAGCTTTTGGGCGGCGGCTAAGCCTCCAAGGCCTTCAACCACTGAAATAACCCCAAGGGCCAGAATAACTGAAGGCATGAGGGTAAGAGCGAAAAGGAAGCCGTCCCGGGCCCCGGTTCCTCCGCTCCCGCGGAAAACTTCTTTTCCGCCCTCCCCTATCGTTCCGAAAGACCCCTGTAACACCGTAAAGTCCAATACCTGCAGCCAGCCTTTGGCCGTGCTAAAAATCCCTGAAAAGAAGACTATAGCGAATAACAGAGCAGCATAACTAACCCACGTAACTTTTTCGTCCGTTTGCAGAAGATGTTCCTTGTTCATGTTTTGCCTCCTTATCGGTAACTTAAAAAAGTATTGTGGTGAATAACCGCAGGCTGCCCTTTGAGAAATAAGTTTTTAGACTATGAACTGGAAGAGGAACATGGCCACCAGACCAACGATCAAGGAAACAAGCATCGTGGGGAGTATCTGGCGGCTCTCCATGCCGGCCGTAATCAGGATCCGACCCATGTACTGCAATTGAGCACCGATCAACATCAGCCCCGGCAGCAAAATAGTCACATGGCGGGCGTCCAGAGTTCCGTTGGAGTACAGGCTAGCCGCCGCTCCCACTCCGCCGCCCAAGCTCAGCCACCCGGAAACCAGCACAGTCACTGCTTCTCCCGGCAAACCAAATATCCGCATCACGGGTCCAAATACTTTCCCGATGAGACCTAAGAGCCCGGTGAGTTGCAGAAATTGAATGATCACAAAAGCCATAACAACGTTGGGAGCAATGTTATTGAGCGCTACGTTGAGACCCCGGCGCGCACCGATGACAAATGCATCAATAACCGTTCTGGGTTGTTGTTCCTGAGCCACGGTCACAGCCTCCTTTGGCTTAGGCACTTTATTTTGTGTTGCGGTTGAACGCAAACCGCATGACATTGGCCACAGCAAACTTGCCAATAACCATTACGATAAGTGGCAGGATAATGGGTACGGTAAGATAAGGAAAAAGCGCTACGGCGATGGTATAGTAGTTGCTGATAGGAGGCCCACCAGGAAACTGCCAGCTGGCAAAGACATTGAGCTCTTTTTGATTGATAAAGCCATCATCCCGGAGCTGTCGAGTCATAGCAGCAGCCGCATCTGAACTCTGCAGGGCCGCAATTAACGTAAGACCTGCTGACCCCGGAATGCCTAAGATTGGGCGAAGTATAGGGGTAATTAATTTTTCGGCCACCTTCAAGCCACCAAGGTAATCGATTACGTTTACCAGACCGAGGGCCAGCATCACCCCCGGGATCAAGGTAAGAGCGAATACAAAGCCGTCACGGGCTGCCGTACCGCCAGATCCCCGAAAACCAGGGGCAGCGTCCTTGACGATCTTGCCAAAGTCTCCCACTAAATTAGTAAAGTCAAAGGCCCTCCAGAACCCCGGAGCTTTGGTTAGCAAACCCGAAAAGACCACAACACCAAGTATTAGTGCTACTACGCCCCATATTTCAAATTTCTTTTCATCCTGTGAAGTCGGCTGAGGCATTGTTGTCACACCGCTCCTTCCTCGCAACTTTAATTTTGCCACTCGGTTTTATGCCGGCAACTTCCCAAACTTAGAAAGTATCTAGCGGGAATATTGGCCGGGCTACGTTTTTGAAGTTAAACTGATGGAAATTAATAGCCGTAATGCCAGGGGCATCAACTTCAATGATTTCGCTGGCAAACGGGCCGTAGGCAGCCCGGAAATGCAGCGATGACTTCACCACAAGAATCTGTTTTTCCGTAGGTTCAATTCCTACGCGGCGGAAAATTTCTGGGTCCCAAGGCTGGATTCGCCGCTCAGGAACCAGGATTTCGATACCGTCAGCATCGAGGGCTACTAAACGACCGACGTCGTTTCGCAGGCCGCGCCCCATAGGGCCTTTATTCACAAAAATACCGTCAGCTATGGTCCTTACAGTGGCTTCTATTTCGATTGAATCCGGGAACAAAGGTTCCATCTTGCCGCCGAGTCGCACCTTAATCCGCGAGCGCACGCCTGCCTGCGCCGCCTTCTCGACCACCTCCGGATCCCAAATGATGGCCAGTCCTACGTTTTTCGCTCCCTGACGTATGAGTTCCCGCAGAACGTAAATCGTGTCCCCTGAACCGCCTCCGCCGGGGTTGTCGGCGACATCGGCCAGAATCACCGGCCCTTTAGGTGCTGCAATAGCCCGGCGGACGGCCTCCTCTAGGGGCGTCAACTCGAGAGCACACTCTTCACGCCGTGCCCAAATGGTGTCCGCCATAGAGTCCACGATCTTCTGTGCCAGTTCCTCGTCGCCATCCGTGATAGCGATGACCGAACAGCCGCAGTCAGGGATATCTGCCCAGGGAAATCCCGCCAGTATGGATACGCTGACCACTCGACAATCCTCTTCCCAGCGATGCGCTGCGTCGATGAAATCTTTCATGGGCGCCTTAGCCGTTTGCAGGAAAGGAGCGAGGATCGGGATTCGTTTGCCCCGCATGACCGGTTTGATCTCGCCGCGCAGCACACGCGCCATGGTCTTGGCCGCTTCGTACCCCCGGTCGTACTGATCCACGTGGGGGTAGGTATCGTAGGCAAAAAGGCACGTGGCTTTTTCCAGCATAGCCGGCGTAATATTGGCGTGATGATCCAAGGTAGCCATTATGGGAACATTGGGACCGACAGCCTCCCTGAGAGCGCTAAGGAGTTCGCCTTCGCCATCGGGAGCATCCTCAAGTACCATTGCGCCGTGAAGCGAAAGCAGAATTCCGTCCACGGAACCGGCGTTGGCAATTGCCTTCAGCATTTCACCTTTGACGAACTCCATAGCCTCGCGTGTTACCAGTCCGCCCGGCATGGCGTTAGCAGCAACCGAGGGGATCATCTCGAGATCTTCTTCTTCACAACCGGCGATTATGCCCCCCAACTCAACTCGGACCCCTCTGAAGAAGGGCACGATCTCGTCGCCGACCTTTAGCGAACGTGCACGAAACTGGGGTATCCCGGTCCGACTGGAGCAGAACGAGTTTGTTTCATGTTTGAATTCTCCCACTAACACTCTAGGTCTACCCATTCTCAACCCTCCTATGTTGCGTAATTTCATACATGATTTGCTTATTTCAATATTTCCTTCTTACCCCTCCTTAAGCTGGTACGATCTTGATGATCTTCAAGCTGAAAGTACTGCTATGAGATAGTGAAGCTATTAATTTGTCAACAAAACAAAATTTCCTTCTTTGTTGGGTTAGTTTTCAATCGGAGGCACAAGGGTTCATAGAAGGCCAAAGACGCGGCAGGAAACTCGGCGAAAGACGGCGAACTTTCGTGTGTGAGGTGGTCAAGGAATGCCCGCTGAAGCGCCGGCGCAGCAAATCTTCGCCCTGGATATCGGCACGCGCACCATTGTAGGGCTGATCATGGAGCGCACGGCCCGCG
>JASKLG010000059.1 GCA_030153805.1 Bacillota bacterium
TAAGCACCTTGACGATGGCCTTATTCGAGTTGATCGCCTCGGAACCGCCCTTTAAAATAACGGCGTTCCCGGCTTTCAGCGCCAAAGCGGCGGCGTCCACCGTAACATTGGGGCGTGCCTCGTAAATGATGCCGATAACCCCGAGCGGCACCCGCACCTGGCCGATGCGTAGCCCGTTAGGCCGTTTCCACATGGCCACCACCTCTCCCACGGGATCGGGCAGGGCCATGAGCACCTTGAGGCCTTCGGCCATGCTGCGGATGCGCGCCGGGTTAAGGGTCAGCCGGTCGAGCAGGGCGGCGCTCAGCCCTTTGGCCTTCCCTTCTTCCACATCCAGCCGGTTGGCGGCCAAGATTTCCTCTTGCTTTTGAAGGAGCGCTTCCGCCATGCCCGCGAGGGCTCGGTCCTTAACCGGCGTAGGCAATGTGGCCAGGATGCGGCTCGCCGCTTTGGCCGCCCGGCCCTTCTTCTTCACTTCTTCTACGCTTGTTTCTTCTCTTACTTCTTCCACCGGCCTCACTTCCCTTCCTCCTGACTGCCCGCTCCGGGCGGCAAAAAGAGCGTGCCTACCTCTTCTCCCGCCAGGATGCTGCGAATAAGCCCCGGCTTCTCTCCGCTGGCGATGACCAGCGGGATGTTCGCCTGGGTGGCAATGCGGGCCGCTTCGATCTTGGTTACCATACCGCCGATGCCCCGGTCTGAACCAGCTCCACTGGCGAGTTCTTCAATCTCCGGGGTGATCCCCTCTACGAGAGGAATAAGACGGGCAGAAGGGTCACGGCGCGGGTCGGCCGTGTACAGGCCTTCGATGTCCGACAGGAGTACGAGGAGGTCGGCTCGGGCCAGAACGGCCACGTAGGCGGACAGTGTATCATTGTCTCCAAACTCGATCTCCTCGGTAGCCACGGTATCGTTTTCATTTACGATGGGAATGACCCCGTAATTTAGGAGCATGTTAAAGGTGTTGCACGCATTCTCATACCGCTTACCATTGGTGACGTCCGCTTTGGTAAGGAGTATCTGCGCTACGTTAAGGCCGTACTCAGAAAAAAGCTTTTCGTAAGTCTGCATTAGTATGCCCTGTCCTACGGCAGCCATAGCCTGCTTCTCCGGCGTGCTGTTCGGGCGCCGCGCGATGCCGAGGCGCGTCCTCCCCACCACGATGGCGCCGGAAGTCACCAGGATAACCTGGCGGCCGCTGTGCGCCAAATCTGCCAGCTCGCGCACCAGGTGCTCCATGCGGTCCAGGTTGAGCTTACCCGAATCGTAGGTAAGGGTTGAAGTCCCCACCTTCACCACCAGCCGTTTGGCCGCCGCCAAACGCTCACGTACTCCACCCACGTTTCTCACTCCCAATCTCTGTTTCTCTTTACCTGACCTGCGCCCTGCCGCGGTAGATGAGCCCGCGCACCGGGTCCACCGTTACCACCATCCCGTCGCTTAAAAGCTCGCACGCCCCCTCAACGCCGACCACCACTGGGATGCCCAGGTTGAGTCCTACCACGGCCGCGTGCGAGGTAAGCCCGCCTTCTTCGGTAATGATAGCCGCGGCCTCTTCCATAAACGGCACCAGGCTGCGGTCGGTGGCGCCGGTAACCAGGATTTGCCCGCGCCTGAATTTGCGTTTGCCTTCAGCCGCATCTTTTACTAGGCAGATTTGGCCCGACACGCCAACATGCCCGACGCCGGTTCCCTTGGCCAGAACATCCCCCACCACCTGCACCTTGATGAGGTTGGTGGTACCGGCCACGCCGGCCGGCACGCCGGCGGTTATCACCACCAGGTCCCCGTTGCGGATATACCCCTTATGCAGCGCCGTGTCCACTGCCCGGTCTATCATCTCATCGGTATTGGCCGTAGCCGGTGCCCATTCAGGAATTACGCCCCAGACGAGGCGCAGGCGCCGCGCCACCGCCTCGCTAGGAGTAATAGCGATAATCGGCGCCGCCGGGCGGTAGCGGGCCACCATGCGTGCCGTATAGCCCGAACTCGTCGACACCAAGATGGCGGCGGCCTTAAGGCCGCTCGCCGCCGAGCAGGTGGCGTAGCTGATGGCATCGGTGACGCTGGTGTGTTCTTCGCCCCCCCACCGCCTTAGAATCTCGGCATACGGCAACGCCGTTTCCGCGCGTTCGGCGATGCGGGCCATGGTGGCCACCGCCTCAACCGGATACCGACCGGCAGCCGTCTCCTCGGACAGCATCACGGCGTCAGACCCATCCAGGATAGCATTGGCCACGTCGCTGGCCTCGGCCCGGGTAGGCCGGGGGTTGTTTACCATAGACTCCAACATCTGCGTGGCCGTAATGACCGGTTTGCCGAGCCGGTTGGCTTTTTTAATGATCATCTTCTGGATGAGCGGCACTTCTTCCGCCGGGATTTCAATGCCCAGATCGCCCCGGGCGACCATGACTCCGTCGGCCACCCGGAGAATGGCATCGATGTTGGTCACACCTTCCCGGCTTTCGATCTTGGCGATGATGGAAAGGTCGGCCCCCTTCTCCTCGAGCACCCGGCGGATTTCCAAGACGTCTTCCGCTTTGCGGATGAAGGAAGCGGCTACGAAGTCAACGGCGTTTTCCACCCCAAAAGCCAGATCGGCCAGGTCCTGCTCCGACAAAGCCGGCAGAGAGAGGCAAACCCCCGGCAGATTTACCTTTTTCCGGTCGGAGAGCTCGCCGCCGTTTTTAACCCGGCATACTACCTCGCCCCCACGGACCTCAAGCACTTCCATGGCGATGGTACCATCCGCCAAAAGCACAATCTGGCCAGGCTGAACATCGCGAGCAAGGTTGGGGTAGTTTACGTAGGCTCGCGTACGGTCCCCGGTAACGGGCTCGGTCGTCAAGGTGAAAATGTCCCCCTCTTGGAGGCTCACCCGCCCACCTCGGAATGTACCGAGGCGAATTTCCGGCCCCCGGGTGTCCAGCATAATGGCAACCGGCCGACCCATCTCTTGAGCCACTGCCCGCAGGGTATTGATGCGGCGCTTGTGTTCTAAATGGCTGCCATGGGAAAAGTTCAGGCGGGCCACATCCATCCCCGCGGCCAGGAGCTGCCGCACCATTTCCGGGCTCTCGCTGGCCGGGCCGATGGTGCAGACAATCTTGGTCCGTCGCACCGCTTTCCCTCCCTTATTTTTACGAACATAGGTTGCCCTGCAGGATCTCGTTAGCTTCCTCCGCTTCGGAAGACGGAACGAGGATCTCCACGCTGCCCGAGTTGCCTAAGTGCGGCACGCCCACCGCCCGCAACATAACCAAAATGCCTTCCTGGGTGAGGATGTTCTTCAGCATTTCGGCTTCGGTGCGATTACGGGCGACGTAGATAACGGTCCACATCTTAAGCCAAGGCCCCCCTTACCTCGTCTACGGGTTGCTATATTTTTCGCTTCTTCAAAGCCCAAATCCTTTTTCAACCGACCAACTTTTTTACCTTTACGGCTACGTTCTCCGGGCCAAGAAGCTCCTTCAGGCGGGAAAGCAGGTGTTCCTCCAGGGCCACGTTAAGCTCCGGCTTCAGCCGCACCAGCCGCCCTTCGCCGGGGTAAAAGACAAATACCGGGCTATCTCCAGGCGCCGTCCTGAGCTCGCGCTCCAGATCGGCGAGCGCCGGCGCCTGCCCTTCATTTAGCCTTAGGTACAGCTCCTCCACCCCCGCGAGCGGAAGAACCTCGTCGGCCAGGACTTTGTTCCTCTCTTCCTCTTCGCGCCGGGCAGTCCGGCCTTTGACCAGAAGCAGAGCCTCGGGCTTTAAGAAGCCCCGGGCCGAGGCGTAGGTGCGCGGAAAAACCACTACTTCGACCACACCGCTGAGATCCTCCAGTGTGGCGAAAGCCATGGCTTCTCCCTTTCTTGTGCTTATCCGTTTGAGTTCCGTAACCATGCCGCCGACCACAACGGGCGTACCCTCCGGCAGCTCTCTAAGTTCACGGCTTTCCGCCGTAACCACCTGCCGGAGAAGCTCGGCGCGGGAAGCCAGCGGATGGCCGGTGAGGTAAAAGCCGAGCGCTTCCTTTTCCCAGGCCAAGAGCTCCGCCGCCGCCACTTCCGGTAACTCCGGAAGGGACACGTCCTGCGTACTTTCCGGGAGAAGGTCCCAGAGCAGGGCCTGGCCGCTGGCGCGTTCCCGCTGGTAGACCTGGGCGGCTTCGAGGGCCGCGTCCAGCGCCGCCAGTTGCTGGGCGCGGTTCCCGGGGAGGTTGCTCAGGGCTCCTGCCTTGATTAAGCTTTCGATGGTCCGCTTGTTAACACTTCTTAAGTCGACCCGCCGGCAGAGATCCCCCAGCGAACGAAAGGCCCCTTCTTTTTCGCGGGACGCAACAATGCTGGCCATCGCCGTCCGCCCGGCGTTTTTCACCGCCGCCAGTCCGAAACGAATCCCGCCCTCGTCCACGGTAAAATCCACCTGGCTTCGGTTGACGTCGGGCGGCAGCACCTTAAGGCCCAGGCGCCGGCACTCTTCCCCTAATAGGGCAACCTTATCGCTGTCCTCCATTACGCTGCTCAGGAGGGCGGCCATGTATTCGGCCGGATAGTGGGCCTTTAGGTAGGCCGTCTGGTAGGCGAGGAGGGCATAGGCGGCCGAGTGGGATTTGTTGAAACCGTAGCCGGCGAAGTACTCCATAAGTTCAAACACCCGGGCCGCCGTCTCCGCAGAAAGGCCCGCTTTTTCGGCGCCGGCCAGAAAACGTTCGCGCTGGGCGGCGATCACTTCCGGCTTTTTCTTGCCCATGGCCCGGCGCAAGAGGTCGGCCTCGCCCAAGGTGAAGCCGGCCAGGCGGCTGGCAATCTGCATAACCTGTTCCTGGTAAAGGATGACACCGTATGTCTCTTTTAAAATGGGTTCGAGCAGAGGATGCAGGTACTCCACCGGCTTGCGCCCGTGCTTGCGGGCAATGAAGTCTTCCACCATGCCGCTTCCTAAAGGTCCCGGCCGGTAAAGCGCCACCAGAGCCGTAAGATCGGAAAGATCCGTAGGTTTAAGTTCGCGGATTAGAGAACGCATGCCCGGGCTTTCCAGCTGGAACACGCCGCTCGTCGCTCCCGAGGCCAAGAGTTCAAAGGTGGGCGCATCATTTAAGGGTATGCGGGCCAAATCGATATCCTCCCCGCGCCCTTCTTTAACCAGACGCACCGCCTGGCTCAGCACCGATAGGGTGCGAAGTCCCAGAAAGTCCATCTTGAGCAGACCGATTTCCTCTATCGTTTCCCAGGGGTACTGAGTCGTTACCACGCCGTCTCCCGTTTTCTGGAGGGGAACGTACTCCATGAGCGGCCGGGCGGAAATCACCACGCCAGCGGCATGGGTGGAGGCATGGCGGGGCAACCCCTCGAGTTTCTTGGCGGTGTCGATGAGCTGGCGCACCCACTCCTCGCGGTCGTAGAGCTCGGCGAGCTCAGGGCTCGTCGCCAGCGCGCTTTCCAGGGAAACCCCGACTTCGGCCGGCACCAATTTGGCTACCTTATCCACATCGCCGTAAGGAAGATCAAAGGCCCTGCCCGCGTCCCGGATGGCCGCCCGCGCGGCCATGGTCCCAAAGGTAATGATCTGGGCCACCCGATCGGCCCCGTAGGTCGCTGTAACGTAGGCGATCACCTCATCCCGCCGGTCGTCGGCGAAGTCGATGTCGATGTCGGGCATGCTGATCCGCTCCGGATTGAGGAAGCGCTCAAAAAGGAGGCCGTGCGCCAGCGGGTCGATGTCGGTAATGCCCAAGACATAAGCCACCAGGCTCCCGGCGGCCGAGCCGCGTCCCGGCCCGACAAGGATCCCGCGTTCGCGGGCAAAGCGCACAAAGTCCCAAACGATAAGGAAGTAGCTGCTAAATCCCATGCGGCGGATGATTTCGAGTTCGTGCTGAAGCCGTTCTTCTTCATTCCTTCCTGGCGTTCCATAACGCCGCCGGAGGCCTTCCCGGCAGAGCTCTTCTAAATATGCTTCTGCCGTCTTCCCCGGCGGGAGCGGGAACTCCGGAAGGTGGAGCCGGCCAAGCTCCAACTCCACGTTGCAGCGTTCGGCGATAACCAAAGTATTCCTCAGGGCTTCCGGCCAGGCGGCAAAAAGGGCCTCCATCTCCTCCGGCGATTTTAGATAAAACTCCTCGGTGGGAAAACGCAACCGGCTCGGATCATGGAGGCTCTTGCCCGTCTGGATACAGAGGAGAATATCGTGTGCCGCCGCGTCTTCCGGCCGTACGTAGTGCACATCGTTGGTGGCCACAACTGGAAGCTTTAGTTCCCGCCCCAGCTCGACCAAGGCCTGGTTTAGCTCTCTCTGGCGCGGCAGATTTTGATCCTGCAGTTCGAGGTAGAAGTTATCCGGTCCGAAGATGTCCCGGTATTCGGCCGCAGCGCGCCGCGCGCCCTCCTTGTTTCCTGCGGCGAGGTGCGCGGGAATCTCTCCCGCCAGGCAGCCGGATAGAGCGATCAGGCCCCGGCTGTACTCGGCAAGGAGCTCCTTGTCCACCCGGGGTTTGTAATAAAATCCTTCTAGAAAGGCCCGGCTGACCAGAGCCATCAAGTTCCGGTAGCCGGAGGCATCAGCGGCCAGGAGCACCAGGTGGGCCAGGTTATCGTCCACGCGCGCCGTCCGTTCGTGTCGCGAACGGGGAGCTACGTATACCTCGCACCCCAAGATAGGCTTCAGCCCGGCCGCACACGCCGCCTTGTAAAACTCCACACACCCGTACATGACCCCATGATCCGTCAGCGCCAAGGCAGGCATCCCGCAGCGCTTGGCTGCCGCCACCAGGTCGTCGATGCGCCCTGACCCGTCCAGTAGGCTGTAGGCGCTGTGTACATGCAGATGAACAAATCCGGCGCCCATGTCCATACCTCCTGGTTCTCTAAGGAGGTATTCCACAAGCACCCTTCTATTCCTTCTAGCTTCCGGGGCTTAACTTCGTCTTATTACTGTTCTACAAGTACGCCTTTTCTCGACAAGTTTCTTGAGCTCGTCCGCAGCCTCCGCAGCAAAATAGCCTTTTGGGTAACGGTTGAGATAGCTGACCAGCCGGCGGTGCGCTCCATCCGGGTCGCCCAGTTTCTCGGCCAGGACGGCACTCGTGTACAAACCCACCTCGCCCAGCAGCGTTCCAGGGTAATCTTGAGCCAGGCGTTCGTAGTAGCGGCAGGCCTTTACGTAGTCTCCCGCCTGCTCGGCGCTGTAGGCTGCACCGTAGAGGGCATCGGCTTCCAAGCGGTGCTTGGAAGTGCGGGAAAAAACCGCTTCGTAGGCCTGCACGGCCTCTTCGTACTTTTTCAGGCGAAGGCGACTCTCGCCCACAAGAAACCAGGTCTCGCCGGCGAGCTCAGGCGGGGGCTCGTCGGCAATGAGGGCTTCCCCCAGAGCTTCGGCTTCCTCGTACCCGGCGCTGCTACCCCGCCGAAAGGCATCGGCTACCGCAATGTAACGAGGGAAAAACACTTTATCTCTCCCGTACAGGGCAATTAGGGTGAGCTGTTCGCGGGCGTAGGACTCAAGGCCGTCCGGCAATTTGCCCGTTTTCAGAGCCGCCCAGTAGTGAGACTCCGCCGATTTCAAGTCTCCGTACTTGTAGTAGTAGATGTCGGCCTCTTGAAGCTCATATAGTCCGGCGGTAGCCCGGTCTGGGTACCAGCGGCCGAGAAAGTCATAGAGGCGCAGGGCCCTCTCCAGCCGCCCGGTAAGAAGCGCCCTTTCCGCTTCATACTCCAGAGCTGTAGGAAGTAACAGTCGGACGCCGAGAAGGATGCCCAGGACCAGCACAACCAGGCTGGGATGGCGCCACTTTCCCAGCACGGAAAAGCCCCCTCGCCTCCGTTTCCCGTAGTTTTTGTGGAAGCGAAAGGGGCTATTCTCACCCTATCTCACTTAGGCTCGAAGCCGCGCAGGAGATCTCGAACATGGATGTTCACTCCTGGAGGAGTGAAGAGGAAGATCGAAGCGCCGACTTTTTCCTGGTTCCCGTCCAACCCGTAGGTGACCCCGCTCAGGTAATCCACCAGACGCTGTGCCGTCTCCAGTGCTAGCCCTTCCAGGTTAAGCACCACCGCCTGCCCGGCCTTTATCTGGGCCGCTATGCTCTCCGCCTCGGCAAAAGAGGTTGGCCGCCGCACCACCACCCGCACCTCGCTGGGCGGCGGGTCCAAACGAACTTTAAGTTCCGTCGGCCCGGAAACCGGCACCCCTCGTTTGCCGATGAGCGAGCGTACCTTCTCCCAAAGGTCGGGCATTTCTGTCATCCTTCCTGCTTCATCCTTACCCTGGCCGCGCGCCTTCCCACATGCCTTTACCGGACTTCCGCCAGAACCTCCTTAAGTCGCACCAGGCCCTTTTCAATGGACGCCATGGACGTGGCGTAAGAAAACCGCACGTAACGATCGTCACCAAAGGCTGCCCCCGGTACGACAGCCACGTGGGCCTCTACCAAAAGAAGCTCTGCCAGGCTGACGGAGCCGGTGATTTTTTGCCCCCGGAGCGTGCGTCCAAATAGCTCGGACACGTCCGCGAAGATATAGAAGGCACCCTCCGGTTTGCGGCATTTAAAGCCAGGCAGAGCGTTGATGCCGGCCACCATTCGCTCGCGTCGGCGGGCAAACTCGTCCAGCATGCGCCGGACCGGCTCCTGCGGGCCCATCAGGGCTGCTACGGCAGCCTTCTGGGCAATCGAGTTGGGATTCGACGTGGCGTGGCTTTGGATATTGGCCATAGCCTGGGCGAGTTCACGCGGAGCTGCTGCGTAGCCTATCCGCCAGCCCGTCATGGCGTAGGTCTTGGATACGCCGTTGATGGTAACAGTGAGATCCTTCACTTCCGGCCCGAGGGCCGCCACGCTGGTGAAAGTCGCCCCATCGTAGAGTAGTTTTTCGTAAACCTCGTCGGCGATAATCACGATCCCGTGGGCGACCAGAATTTCGGCCAACGCCTCTAGCTCCGCCCGCGAGTACACGGCCCCCGTTGGATTGTTAGGCGAGTTGATAAAGATGGCTTTGGTGCGCGGCGTAATTGCCGCTTTAAGAGAAGAAGGAGTGAGCTTGAAGCCATCCTCGGCCCGCGTGGGCACGACAACCGGAACACCCCCGTTAAGCTTCACCATCTCGGTATAGCTTACCCAGTACGGCGCCGGGATGATGACTTCGTCGCCTTCGTCGATTAAGGCCTGCAGAGCATTGTAGATGGCATGCTTGGCTCCATTTGACACCACTACATCCGCCGGATCATAGTCCAGGCCGTTCTCGCGCTTAAGCTTGACGCAAATGGCCTCTTTCAGCTCCGGAATACCTGCAGCCGGGGTGTAACGAGTGAAACCTTCTCGAATGGCGGTGATACCGGCTTCGGCGATGTGCTCGGGCGTGTCAAAGTCCGGTTCGCCGACGGTAAAAGAAAGAATGTCGATGCCTTGTTTTTTCATTTCTTTGGCCCTGGCATTCATGGCCAAGGTGGGGGATGCACCAATCCCCTGGGCACGGCGTGCAAGCTTCATTCTCGTACTCCTCCTCGCTTAAAGGTTATATTAAACACTTCGAATACCCGCAGGATGGACAGGTTACGCAGCGGCCGGCGTACTCGAGGTCCACTCCACACTCAGGGCAGGAGAAGCGTTGGCGCCGGAACTCGGAGCCGACCTCTTCCCAGGTGGGGCGAAGGCCTTCCGTACCGGCTTCCAATACCTGGATGCGGCGGCTGCGGTCGCGGTAGACGGTGACTCCCTTGCATCCTAGTTCGGCGGCCAGAAGGAAGACTTCTTTTACTTCTTCCGGACCGGCCTCCTGCCTCAGGTTTACCGTTTTGGCGACTGCATTATCCGTGTAGCGTTGAAAGGCCGCCTGCATGCGGACATGCCAAAGAGGAGCAATCTCGAGGGCTGTAGCGAAAAGCCGGCGCACATCTTCAGGCACAGCTTCCAGCCCCTCGGCATTTCCCTTTGCGGCCAGATGCCGAAGAAGTTCCGAACTATAAAAGCCGCGCTTTTTGGCTACTTCAAGAAAAAGCGGGTGTACCTCGGTCAACTCTTCGCCGCCTACGACGTGGCGGGCATAGGCCAGCGCGAAAAGGGGCTCAATGCCGCTTGTCGTCCCCGCAATGAGGGAGATGCTGCCCGTAGGCGCAATGGTGGTCAAGGTGGCATTCCTGAGCTTTTCCTTACCGGCGTAGATGCTCCTTCCCCAGTTGGGAAAGGTGCCTCGCTCCTCGGCAAGCTGAAGAGAGGCCGCACGCGCCTCCCGGCTGATGAAAGCCATAAGCCGTTCGGCCATGGTCGTCCCTTCGGAGCTGGCGTACGGAACCCGGAGCCTCAGAAGTAGTTCGGCAAAACCCATTACCCCAAGCCCGATCTTGCGATTGCCTTTAGACATTTCTTCAATCTCGGGAAGTGGGTAACGGTTTACGTCGATCACGTTGTCCAGGAAGCGTACCGCTAGGCGCACCGTCCGCCCCAAGCGCTCCCAATCGACCTCCGGACCGCCCGCACCTTCCCGCAGCATGCGACTTAGGTTGATAGAGCCCAGGTTGCAACTCTCATAGGGAAGGAGCGGCACTTCTCCGCACGGGTTCGTGCTTTCGATCCGCCCGAGGGCCGGGGTGGGGTTGTCTCGGTTGATGCGGTCGAGGAAAACAATGCCCGGCTCACCCCCGGCCCAAGCCATGTTTACAATCAAATCGAAGACCTTACGCGCCGGCAGCCGTCGCACCTCGCCGCCAGTGCGGGGATTGATAAGCGGGTAGTCGGAACCTGCGCGTACCTGCGCGATAAAGTCCTCCGTAAGGCCCACCGAAAAGTTGAAATTAGAAAACACGCCTTCCTGCTGCTTGGCCGTAATAAATTCCAGTATATCCGGGTGATCTACCCGCAGGACGGCCATGTTGGCCCCCCGGCGCACTCCTCCCTGCTTAATCGCATCGGTGGTCACATCGAATACCCGTAAGAAGGAAAGCGGCCCGCTGGCAATACCTCGGGTAGAGTGAACGATGTCGTTCTTGGGCCGGATCCGGGAAAAAGAAAAACCGGTCCCCCCGCCGCTCTTCTGGATAAGGGCCATGTTTTTCACGGCTTCAAATATGCTCTCTATGGAGTCTTCCACGGGGAGAACAAAACAGGCGGCCAGTTGGCCGAGCTCACGGCCAGCATTTATGAGAGTAGGAGAATTAGGCAAGAACTCGAGCCGGGCCATAGCCTCATAAAATGCCGCTGCCACCGCCGACACATCCGCCGCGGGGTCGTACAGACGTTCCGCCACGGCTACAGCCTCCGCCACGCGCCAAAACATCTCGGCCGGAGTCTCCAGAATTTCACCTTCCGAGCTGCGTTTAAGGTAACGGTGCCGGAGTATGCGCAGGGCATTCCCCGTAAGCTCAGGTTCCGGCCCCATCATCCCGCCACCCACTAAGTGCCCTCCTTATCGGGCTGCCGATACCAAAGAGTCCGGCTCGTCACACGCCCTTTTACTTTAGCCCCGCGACTCGGACGAGCACTTCGCGAGTACGCGGGCCGTCGAACTCGCATAAGTAGACACCCTGCCAGCGTCCGAGGGCCAGCTTACCCTCGCTGATCAGGACGATAACAGATGAACCTACCAGG
>JASKLG010000011.1 GCA_030153805.1 Bacillota bacterium
GATCCAGGTCGAAGACCGCAAAATCGGGGTAATCCGGCTGGTCATAGCGGGACAGCCAGGGATGAAGCTCGATGGCCCCTTGGTTTACCAGCCAGACCAGCGTCGGCAGATCCTGGCAGAGGACGAAGTTAACGAGGCGTTTGCCGTTTTCTACTGGAAGCGGGCACCTTTGGATCCAAGCGGGTGCATGCTCGGGCAGGTTCTTCTGGTAAAAAAACTTCCCCTGGATCCCATTCGGGTAACGGGTAAGCACCAACGGGCGGTCTTTCAAGTGCGGACCGAGGTAGGGATAGATGTCCACATAGTAGGCCAGAACGTCTGCTTTCGTGTAACCTTCGGCAGGCCAAAAAACCTTGTCCAGGTTGGTAAGTACTAGCTCACGCCCTTCAAGGTGCACCCGCTTCTCTACCCGCCTCATTACCTTGTCCCCCTCTATCAGGTGACACTCTCCAAGCGGCACTCTTCCGGCTTGGCGCGGGCAAAGCCGGCAATAGTCGGCGCCCTGAGCTTGAGATCCTCCGTCCATTCGCTGTATTCCACCCATACCGGGAGCACGGGTCTCACCCACCTGTAGTCGCGCCCGCGCGGGCAGGCAGCAAAGGGACAAACCGGCGAAGCCAGCTCTGGAAGCACAGTGGCCAGCCGGTCCCATTCATGGGCCGTAAGTCCCGTGCCGACCCGTCCGAGGTAAACGAGTTTATCCCCATGCCACGCCCCAACCAAAAGAGACTTAAGGCGTTTTCCTTCGGCGCTGTAACCGCCCACCAGGCACAGTTGGCGGCGGCGCACCTTGACTTTGAGCCAGTCCCGCGACTTTCCCGGCACGTAAAGGCTACTTCGGCGTTTGGCCACTATGCCTTCCAGCCCCTGGGCCTGAGCCGCCCGGAAAAGCGCCGTGCCGGAAGGAAAATTTTCGACGAGCGCGACGGTTTCAGCCGCAGGCCTGAGCACCTCCTGCAGCCGTTCCTGCCTCTCCGCAAGCGGCCGGCCGAGAAGGGGTTCGCCCTCCAAGTAAAGGATATCGAACACCAGGTAGACGACGGGCACACGGCGGGCCATCTCGCGGGCCCGGCTGGGCGACGTAACCTGTTCCCGCCGCAGGATGAGGGGAAAAGAAGGCTTGCCTTCCTTAAAGGCTACCGCCTCACCGTCCAACACCACCCCGTCGCGCCCGAGTAGGTCGGGGAGGGTGTCCAACTCAGGGTAGAAACCGTCGCGCCGGCGGAGGCGGCGATTTTGAAGGCGCAGCACGCCGTTTTCAATAAAGCTCAAGAGGCGGATGCCGTCCCACTTAACCTGGAAGAGAAACTCAGGGTCGTCAAAAGGGGTGCGTACCAGGGTAGGTTCCATAGGCACGATGGTTTCCGGCAGCATCAGACCGCCTTCTTCGCCCGGGCCTTTTTAGCTTTTGGTTCGCGTTCTTTACGCGCCTCGCTTAAGCTCGCGCGAAGGGCCTCCATCAGGTCCACCACCTCGGCGCGCGGCGCCGGCCCAACTTCCTTGATCTCGGCACCGGCGATCTTCGCCTGAATAAGCTCGGAGAGGGCCGCGCGATATTCGCTGGTGTACTTTTCCGGCGTAAATTTGGTGGTAAGCTCTTCCACCAGCCGGACGGCCAACTCCAGTTCTTTGTCGCTTACCTCCACCGTCTCCGCCCCCAGATTCAAACCCTGAGGGGACCGTAGTTCGTTGGCATAAAACATGGTTGTAAGAACCAGCGCCCCTTCTCGCGTTCTAACGGCGGCCAGGGATTCTTTGGCCCTGAGCGTCACTTTGGCAATGGCGATCCGCCCGGTTTTCTCCATAGCCTGGCGGAGGAGCTGGTAGGCCTTAGCACCCCCCTCCGCAGGCTCGAGGAAGTAGGTGCGCTGGAAAAAAGCCGGGTCCACCTCTTGTAAGGCCACAAAGTCGAGGATGTCAATGGTCTTCGTAGTGTGTAGAGGCAACCGGTCAAAGTCTTCTTCGTCGAGCACCACGAACCGCCCTTTTTCGTACTCGTAACCCCAAACAATTTCGTCGGCGGCCACCTCGCGCCGGCAGGTGGGGCAGCGTTTTTCGTATTCGATAGGTGTCAAGCATTCCTTGTGCAGGTAGCGAAACTTAATGTCCTGCTTTTCCGTCGCCGCATAAAGGCGCACCGGGATGTTCACCAAGCCAAAGCTCACCGAGCCGCGCCATAAAGAGCGCATGGCCTTCCCTCCTCGCCTTTAGCATAACTTTGCGGCCTAAGCTTCATACGGCCTTTTTCGGCAGGAAAAGCTTACCGCCGGGGCGAATATTCGCCGGGGGAAGGAGGTTTTTTCCTTGCTCGCTCAAGTAAACGCAGCCGCCCTCCACGGCCTTACAGGAATACCGATTACCGTGGAAGTCGACGTGGGTAGCGGCTTGCCCCAATTTAACCTCGTCGGCCTTCCTGACGCCGCTTTGCGCGAAGCGCGAGAGAGGGTGCGTTCGGCCATAAAACACGCCGGCTTTGAATTCCCCGACGGAAGGATAACCGTGAACTTGGCCCCTGCCGACTTGCCGAAAGAGGGGCCGGCGTTCGACCTGGCGCTGGCAGTAGGCATCCTGGCCGCCGCCGGTGCGGCAACGCTCGGCGAGTGGCAGGGGGCGGTATTTCTGGGGGAACTTTCCCTGGACGGGTCCCTGAGGCGCGTCGACGGAGTTCTCCCCTTGGTTTGTTCACTTCGCGACCACGGCTTTAAGTGTTTCATCGTTCCCCCGGCCAATGCCGCCGAGGCCGCCTGGGTCGAAGGGGTAGAGGTTTACTCCCTGGCCTCCCTCACCCAGGTCGTTGAGCTTCTACGCGGCGAGCGCGAAGCCATGCCCGTTCCCACGGCGCGGTTTGATCCGGGCCAAAGCCAACCCTACCCTGACTTTGCTGAAGTACGCGGCCAGGAGCACGCCAAGCGGGCTTTGGAGATCGCCGCTGCCGGCGGCCATAACGTTTATCTCTTGGGCCCGCCCGGTTCCGGTAAGACGATGCTGGCGCGCCGCCTTCCCGGCATTCTTCCCGCCCTTACCTTTGAGGAAGCACTAGAGCTCAGCCAGATTTACAGCGTGGCCGGCCTGCTCAGCGATGCCCACTCGCTCATCACCCAGCGTCCGTTCCGCGCTCCCCACCACACGATCTCTACTGCCGGACTCGTAGGCGGCGGCCGCCTGCCGCGCCCCGGCGAGATTACCCTAGCCCACCTGGGCGTGCTCTTCCTCGACGAATTCCCCGAGTTTTCGCGCTCCATCCTGGAAGCCCTTCGTCAGCCGCTGGAAGACGGCGTAATCACCATTTCCCGGGCGCAGGCCAGCTACACCTATCCCGCCCGGCCGTTGATTGTGGCGGCCAGCAATCCCTGCCCCTGCGGATGGTACGGCGATCCGACCCACGAGTGTACCTGCACCCCTTATGCCATTCAGCGCTACCGGGCACGGGTCTCGGGACCCATCCTGGACCGGCTCGACCTGCACGTAGAAGTTCCGCGCGTTCCTTATGAAGATCTGGCCGCTCCCGACGCCGCCGCCGAACCATCCGCAGCCATCCGGGCGCGGGTGGAAGCGGCTCGAAACATACAGCGCGAGCGGTTCCGCGGCACACCTACGCGCACCAACGCCGAAATGTCGCCGGCGGAACTTACGCGCTTTTGCCGTCTGGACAAAGAAGGCCAGGCTCTGCTCCGGGCCGCCTATACCCGCCTCGGCCTTTCCGCCCGGGCCCATGCCCGGATACTTAAAGTGGCCCGGACCATCGCCGACCTGGCGGCTTCCGAGCGCATCGAAGCCGCCCACGTCGCTGAGGCCCTCCAATACCGGGCCTTGGACCGGCCGCTCGAAGCTTAAGAATCGCTCCGGCAACGCGTAGCAAAATCTTAAGATGCGTTTCCTGGCTAATGCCGGCTCCCAAATACCCTTTCGTCCCTCAACGTTCGTTGGAGGTGATTTTTATGCGGCTGGGTGTAGCCCAAATGTTTATAGCGGACAGCATCGAGAAAAACGCGTCAACAATCCTCAGGCTCACCGACGAAGCTGCCCGGCGCGGAATCGCCCTCCTGGGCTTCCCGGAAATGAGCCTTACCGGCTATAATCCCGAGGTGCTGGGAAGTCCAAGCTTTAAAGAAGATTTGGACGCCGCCCTGGCCAAACTGCGAACCAAAGCTAAGGAGCTTAGTATCGGCATCATCGTCGGAAGGACCGATTTTGCGGGCGACCTGTTGTTCAATGCCGCCACCGTTATTTTGCCCGACGGAAGGGAAGTGACGTATCATAAGATCCACCTCACTGCGGCGGAGGAAAAGTATTTCGCCGCCGGAAAAGACCCTGCAGTGTTTGAGTTTCGGGGGCACAAGTTCGGCGTTATTATCTGCCGCGACCAGAACTTTCCAGAGCTTGCCCGCGATATTGCCTCCCAAAAGGCCAAGGCGCTATTCATCCTATCGGCCCATTATTATTCTCCCCGGGAAGCGCGATGGAAAATAGAGAAAAATCGTGCCCTCCCCATAGCCAGAGCGGTGGAAAACCACTTCCACGTCCTTTTGGCCAACGCCATAGGCAGCCACATCGGCCTTATCAGCCTGGGGAACAGCTTAATTGTCGATCCTGAAGGCACGCTGGTGGCCCTAGGGGACGAAGCGTCAGAGACAATTCTGACCTGCGATCTGCCGTAAAAATCCTCAGTGATCGCCTTCCCCGCCGAAAGACTCCTCACATACAAAGCCCCGGGCACACCGTATAGGCGTCGCCCGGGGCTCGTTATACTCATCTTTATTCCTTGTAAGTCTGGGAAGTATCTACCTTTATCGCGTTGTTACCTCCATCCCAGAGAACCCCAAAGTTAAGCACCTTGGCTATGTCTCTGAGCTTAAAATAGTTATAGCCGCCTATATTGTACGCCACAAACTTTACTTCCTGACCGTCCACGTAGATCTTAGATTCCGTGGCTTTCGCCTGCTTAACCCCGTGCGTATTACCTACTTTAAGCTCGCCGCCAACCGGAGTGTTTCCTGCCCTGCGCGGCCCTTCCAAGGCTCGCTGCACAAGACAAAAAAAATGGCCCGGATGAACCGGGCAGAGAAAATGTATATGAAGAAGGGGGGTATAGGATAGCTTGGTTTTAGGGTAGCAGACCTACGTTAAGAGTGGATGACAAAATGATTGCGCTTTGTTTAAAAGCCGGCCTGACGAAGGAACATGACACAAGAACAACTGCACACTTAGTTAAAAGGCTCCCCGGATTAGGTCCATGTGAGGCTTTCCGTCAGGTCCAATGGTTACCCCCAGGACGTCGAAACGGCAGGGGCGGTCGCCGCCGCCGTGCGTGAGAAGGTAATACTCGGCAATCCTCCTCAGGCGCGCTTGTTTGGCCGGCGTAACTGCCTCCTTAGGGAGACCAAAGCGCCGGCTCCGCCGCGTCTTTACCTCGACAAAAACAAGCGTCCTGCCTTCCTCAGCCACGAGGTCGATCTCTCCCAAGCGGCAGCGGAAGTTGCACTCCCGGATGCGATAGCCGCGCGCCGCAAGGTAGGCCACCGCCATCTTTTCCCCTTCGGCCCCCAAAGTCTTATGGTTCATAGGAGTTAACCTCCCGGCTGGCGCGGACGGGCCGGAAACTCAGGCGGTGAAGAGGACACGGCCCGAGGCGTTGCAGTGCCGTAAGGTGTTCGCGGGTAGTATATCCTTTATGCCGGGCAAAACCATACCCCGGGTATACTTCCTCCCAGGAGGCCATGATGTGGTCCCTTCGAACTTTGGCCACAATAGAGGCTGCGGCAATGCTCGCGCTCAACGTATCGCCTTTAATGATGCTTTCTTGTGGGACCTCTATTTCTTCAAGAGAAAGGGCGTCGATGATAAGGTAATCCGGCTGCACGGTGAGGTTTTGTACCGCCAGCAACATGGCCCTTTTCGTCGCCCTAAGAATGTCATATTTTTCTATGTAACAAACATCTGCAACCCCTACGCCGATGGCAACTGCTCGCTCAACAATTAGGGGGTAAAGCTCTTCTCGCTGACGGGGTGTAAGCTGTTTAGAATCGTTGAGGTTCGGAAGGTCAACGTCCGGCGGCAGGATTACAGCCGCGGCCACCACCGGCCCGGCCAAGGGGCCACGTCCCGCTTCATCAATCCCGGCCACGTAGCAGTATCCGGCCGCCCAGAGCCGTCTTTCCCAGTCCCAGAGTGCATGCTGCTCCTTCACTCCGCAACCCCCTTTTCTTCCGGAACCTCAAGAGTAATCCGCCCGAGCCTGCCTTCCTGGAATTCATGTAAAAGAACGGCCGCCGCCCGCTCCAGGTCAAGCCGCCCTCCCGGAAGGTAAAGCCCGCGGCGTCTGGCCACGCAACTGATTACTTCCAGTGGCTCGTAGGTATCGGTCGCATATGCCTCGGTCAGGCTCTCCGGTTTAAACTTGAGGAGCCTATCCGCCAGCCACAGAGCCACCTCCTCAGTGGGCAAGACCTCCGGCCGGATGGCGCCGACGGCCGCAAGTTTATAACCAATCTCTTCCGAAACCAGTTTGGGCGGGAGAAGTCCCGGCGTGTCCAGGAGTTCCAACTCCGCCGATACGCGCAGCCACTGCTGGCCGCGGGTAACCCCCGGCCGCGCTCCCACTCTGGCACTACGCCGCCCCACCAGCCGGTTAATCACCGCCGATTTCCCTACATTTGGGATGCCGGCCACCAAAACGCGGGTAGCCCCGTGCCGCCGCCAACCTGCGCGCGCTCCGCGCTCCTTTATGTACTGTAAAAGCTTTTCCCTCCCGTCTCTCTTGGCAGAGAAATCAATAACAGCTAGGCCTCGTTCTCTCAGCACCTTGAGCCAGGTCCGGGTGTAGACCGGGTCCGCCAGGTCGGCTTTGTTGAGCACCAAAAGGTGTTCCTTGCCTTTGAGCAGGGCGGTCAAATCCGGATTACGGCTGGCCGCAGGAACTCTGGCATCAGCCACTTCCACCACGATATCGACAAGGGGCAGGCGTTCGACAAGCTGCCTTCTAGCCTTAGCCATGTGTCCTGGAAACCATTGAATAGGCAAGCGCTCACCTCCCGGTTTGGCCCACCAATCCCAAACGGTTTAAGGGCCAGTAACGGAGGACAGCCTTGCCGATAACGCTCTTTAACGGCACAAGGCCTACCTCCGGGTACCGGCTGTCCTGGCTATTGTTGCGGTTATCACCTAAAACGAAAAGCCGTCCTTGAGGAATACGCACAGGACCAAACTGACCGTAGGTGGGTTCACTCAGGTAAGGCTCGTCCTGGGGCTTGCCATCTACCCAGACCTTTCCGTCCCGTATTTCTACCGTCTGCCCGGCCACCGCTATAACCCGCTTGATGTAGTCATCACGCGGGCGTGCCGCGGGGTGGAAAACGACAATGTCGCCCGGTTTGGGCTCGGTAAAACGATAGATGAACTTGTTAATGAGTAGTCGCTCGCCGCTACGCAGGGTCGGCTCCATGGAGGGGCCGGTAACGATAAAAGACTGTACCACAAAAGTGATGATAAAGAGAGCCAAGGCAAAAGCCAAGAGTATGCTCTGAACATACTCCCACAGTACCTTTTGCATTTTTTCCACTCTCTACCCCTCCCATACCCCGTGCGGGCTCCGGCCTGGTCTCAGCCCGGCCTCAGGCTCCAGAAGCTCGACTCGTATAATAAAGCAGGGACTTTTCAGTCCCTCGCTTGGTCCCGTTTTTCCTTAATTCTAGCCGCTTTGCCCTGCAGGTTTCTCAGGTAATACAGCTTGGCCCGGCGCACCTCGCCCTTACGAACAACTTCAATCTTTTCTATACGCCGGGAATGAACCGGAAAAATTCTTTCCACGCCGACGCCGTACGAAATCCGCCGCACGGTGAAGGTCTCCTGCGAACCCTTGCCCCGGCGTCCGATAACTGTTCCTTCAAAAACCTGGATGCGCTCACGGTTGCCCTCGACTACCTTAACGTGCACGCGCACGGTGTCGCCGGGGCCAAAATCCGGTATGTCAGTCCGCATCTCGCCCTGCTCGACCGATTGCAGAAGATCCACGTTCGCGCCTCCTTTCTCATTGGTTTCCTTATCTGTTCCCTATCGCGAGGTCCTTCCGGAGTGTGCCGTCGTGCTCCCCGCTTTGGCTATAGAACACGGCTTATTATATCACGAACCATAGGTTAACACAACTACGCGCCTTCCCGTTCGCGTTCCCGCTCAATTTCAGCCAGAAGCCGTAAATCCTCCTCGCTGAGCCGGGCCGTTCGGAGCAGGTCGGGCCGTCGCTCCAGCGTGCGGGCCAAAGCCTCACGCCGGCGCCAGAGGCGAATCTCCTCGTGATTGCCTGAGAGGAGCACAGGAGGGACCCGCCGCCCCTCCCAAACCTCCGGCCGGGTATACTGGGGATATTCCAGCAGGCCGGTGCTGAAGGAGTCTTCTGCCGCCCCTTCCTCCGCACCCAGCGCTCCGGGTAGGAGGCGAATCACTGCGTCGGCAATCAGGAGGGCCGGGATTTCGCCCCCTGTTAGCACAAAATCCCCTACCGAGATCTCATCTGTGACCAGCGCTTCCCGCACGCGTTCGTCAACACCCTCGTAGTGGCCACAAATTATAATGATGTGATCCTCGCGCGAAAGCTCCCAGGCCAGGCCCTGGTTAAACAGCCGTCCCTGTGGGCTGGTAAGTATTACCCGGGCCTTCCCTTCCCGGTCAAGCGCACGCACCGCGCGGGCAATGGGCTCCGCCTGAAGCACCATGCCTCTCCCGCCGCCAAAAGGGTAGTCGTCTACTGCCCGATGTTTATCGGTACTGAAGTCACGGATGTTAACCACTCTAAGCTCAACCAAACCTTTTTCCTGTGCCCGTTTGATGATACTTTCATCGAACGGGCCTTCAAACATGCGGGGGAAGAGGGTAAGGATGTCGAGGCGCATATCCTCCCTCCTTTAGCGTAGCCCGGGGATCAGGTATACCTTGAGGTACTTATCCTCCAGGTTAATCTCCCTGACCACCTCGTGCGTAGCCGGGAGCAAGATCTCCTGTCCGGCGTCGTTCTTCACCACATAGACGTCGTTGCTGGGCAAATCGATAATCTCGACGACGTTGCCCAGGTTTTCGCCTTCGGTAGTATACACAGGCAAACCGACAAGCTGAAAGTAGTAGTAATGGCCGGGCGGGAGCTCTACTACATCGTCTTTAGTTACGGCCACTTCCCATTTACCCAGCGCTTTTGCCGCTTCCCGGGTATCGATGCCTTCAAGTTTGATGATGGCCTTGGATCCTGCCAGGCGTGCCCGCGTTACCGCATACGGCCCCCGCACTTCTTCTCCCAAGACCAAGTAGACCCGTTTTAAGCGCCGGACGCGCTCGGGAAAATCCGTAAGTAGGGCCAGATTCATCTCCCCTCGCACGCCGTGCGCCGAGGTAACTTGGCCGATGGTAACCAACTCATCTCTATTCATGGCGCAACTCTACGACCTTGCCGTTGGCCGTCACTATCTCTGCCCCCAACAGGCGGGCAATGCTGTCGCCGGTTTTTATCTCTACCCAGCCTTCCAGCATCCCCTGGACTACTTCGCTCCCGATCTCCCAATTCTTTACCTCTTCCATTTTCTGCCGCAGGCGCCCGCGCATTTCTAAGCGCTTTTCCTTTTCCTGCTCAATCTGCTGTTTGGCGGCCAGCACCTGCTGGTGGCCCTGCTTCTCAGCTTCGAGGAGCAACCGTTTCCCCTGAAACTCTATCTGTTGCAGTTCCAAGTCCAACCTCTGCAGGGTGTTGGCGAGATCGCGGAGCATTTCCTGTTGGAACTCGGGGGTAACTACCGCCTTCAAGGTGATCGTTCGCTTAACCAGCATCTATCGCACCCCCTACCAGCTCCGCCTGCGCCTTTGGCTTCCGAGCAGAACTTTCTCCTCGTTAGGAGTGCTCGACAATGTCTACCGTCACTCGTCGGCCGTCCCGGGCAGCGGCAGCGCGCATCACGGTGCGGATGGCTTTGGCCACACGCCCCTGCCTGCCGATTACTTTGCCCATATCTTCGGGGTCTACTTTGAGCTCCAGGATCAACGAAGTTTCTCCCTGTACCTCGTTCACGGTCACAGCATTGGGCTTACTCACCAATGCCTTCGCCACAACTTCTAGGAGTTCCCGCACCTGGTCGCGCCCCCTTTAACCCTGGGTAACCTCCTGGCCCTTAGCCTTCGCTTCGGTGAACTTTTCCCAAATACCAACCTTCTTCAGGAGCTTAAGCGCCGTCTCGGACGGCTGGGCCCCACGTGACAACCAGGTTAGGGCCTTCTCTTCGTCTACTTCTATCACTGCCGGGTCCTTGGTGGGATTGTAGTAGCCGATGCTTTCCACAAACCGCCCGTCGCGCGGCATACGCGAATCCGCCACTACCAACCGGTAAAAAGGAGCCTTTTTGGCGCCCATGCGCCGCAGACGAATTCTAACCGCCATAGCTTTCACCTCCTTTCAAGGGACACTCGCCGCTACCGGATAAAGGGACCAAGGGCAAAAGGAGCTTTTCCGTGTTTACCCGCGCGGCCGAGCTGCTTGAGGAGCTTTTTCATATCGGCAAACTGTTTGAGCAGCCGGTTTACGTCCTGGACCGTAGTGCCGCTTCCTCTGGCAATGCGCCGCTTGCGGCTGGCGTCAATAATCTCAGGACGCGCCCGCTCCTCCGGCGTCATGGAGTTGATAATAGCCTCCACACGCACCAGTTCCTTCTCATCCACTTCCATAGCAGAAAACTTTTTCATCTGGGACCAACCGGGTAGGTAGCCCAGGAGCTGGTCGAGGGGGCCGAGTTTACGCACTTCTCGAAGCTGGGTGCGGAAATCCTCCAGCGTGAATTCTTCGCGCCTCAGTTTCTGTTCCAGCTTCCTCGCCGTTTCCGCGCTCAGTGCCTCCTGCGCCTTTTCAATAAGGCTGAGCACGTCGCCCATTCCCAGTATCCGCGCCGCCAGGCGGTCAGGGTGAAATACCTCCAGCCCGTCAATTCCCTCACCTGTGCCGATGAACTTAATCGGTACCCCGGTCACCGCCCGCACGGATAAAGCAGCCCCGCCCCGGGCATCGCCGTCAAGTTTCGTCAGGATAACTCCATCCAGGCCGATTTGCCGGTGGAAAGCACCGGCTGCGGTTACGGCATCTTGGCCGGTCATAGCATCGACCACCAGGATGGTTTCCTTGGGGCAGACCTCTGCCTTAATCTTCGCGAGTTCGCTCATCATTTCTTCATCGATGTGCAAACGCCCGGCAGTGTCGACAATAACGGTATCGAAGCCTTCCCGGCGCGCCTTTTCTACCCCCGCCCGGGCAATAAGCACCGGATCTACTTCGCCCTGACTGAAAACGGGAATTTTAAGTTTCGCACCTAATACTTCAAGTTGCTTAATCGCCGCCGGCCGGTATATGTCCGCGGCCACCAAGAGCGGCCGTCTTCCCTGTTTGGCGAGAAAGTTGGCCAGCTTGGCCGCCGTCGTGGTCTTACCGGCACCCTGCAGACCCACCAGGAGAAACACGGTAGGCGGTTCGGCGGCAAAAGTCAGGCGGCTGGTGCCGCCGCCGAGCAGGTCGGTCAGCTGTTCGTGGACGACCTTCACCACCTGCTGGGCCGGCGTGAGGCTGGACAATACTTCCTGCCCCACCGCAGCCTGGCGGACCTTTTCTATGAAATCTTTAACCACCTTAAAATTGACATCGGCTTCTAGAAGAGCCAGCCGCACCTCGCGCAGGGCCTCTTTGACGTCGTTTTCCGTAAGTCGCCCCCGGCCACCGAGCTTGCGCAGCGCACCCTGAATCTTTTCGGCCAGATTTTCCAGCACCTTAATCACCTTCCCGGCCCATGGTCTCCACTAAGGCCGCGATCTCTTTTACCGTTTGTTCCTGTGCCGGAGTAAGTCCCTCTGCCTTCAGGCGTTCCAGGAGCTCCAGAAGGCGCTCGCGCAGTTCCTCTCGTCTCTGATAAGCCTTGAGTAGGCCCAGCTTGGCCTCAAAGGCTTCTAAGGCCATTTCTGAACGGTGCAGGATGTCGTGCACCGCCTGGCGGCTTACCCCGAACTCCGCCGCAATCTCTCCTAAGGAAAGGTCCTCGCCGAAGTACAGTTCAACGAAGCGCCGTTGGCGTTCGGTAAGGAGAGGACCGTAGAAGTCGTAAAGGAGGCCGGTGCGCACGCGAGCATCCATTTTCTCCGCCCCTGTTAAGCACTTCTACTTTACACCCACAGATCACATTCTAAAGAAAGGCGCATCTTCTGTCAAGCCTGCTCCTCTGCTCCGCGTCTCTCCCCCAACAGGGCAGCAACGAAAGCCTTTGGATCGAAATCTTCCAGGTCTTCGAGGCCTTCGCCCACTCCAATCAGTTTTATTGGAACCCCCAGATCCCGCTGTATGGCGACGGCCACACCGCCCTTAGCCGTTCCGTCCAACTTGGCCAGCACTACACCCGTGAGGGGTACCGTTTCTTTGAAGAGGCGCGCCTGACTGAGCGCGTTCTGTCCGCTGGTTGCATCCAGCACCAGAAGAACCTCCTGCGGAAGGTCGGGCCGGGTCCTATTCAACACGCGATAAATCTTATTTAGCTCGGCCATAAGGTTCTTTTTCGTCTGTAACCGTCCGGCCGTGTCGACGATTAAGACGTCTGCCCGGCGGGCAAGGGCGGCCTGCAAGGCATCATAAGCCACGGCGGCAGGGTCGGATCCCTCCTGATGGCGGACCAGATCCGCCCCTATCCGTTTGGCCCACACCTCCAACTGTTCCGCCGCCGCCGCCCGGAAGGTATCGCAGGCCGCCAGAATTACCTTCTTCCCTTCCTGGCGGTAGCGTGCAGCCAGTTTGGCAATGCTGGTGGTCTTTCCGGCCCCGTTGACCCCCACGACCAAAATGACGAGAGGTGGCTCGTGAGGCTTAATAAGTTTAGCATGTCCTTCCGCCAGGATTTCTTCCAGCCTCGCGGCTAAAGCCGCCTTCAGGCCCTCTACGGAATTTACCCGTTCCCGGCGAACTGCATCCAAAAGGTCTTCCGTTACCGTCACCCCTACATCGGCACCGAGCAAAATTTCCTCGAGATCTTCAAGAGTTTCCTCTTTAAGCTTACCGCCCAGGGGCACGATCCCCTGAAGTTTTTCCGCAAGAGCATTACGGGTCTTGGCCAATCCGGCACTTAGGCGCGACCAAAATCCAACCAAGATACTGCCTCCCCAAGTTATACTGCTTCTTCAAGACGTATGGAAACTAAGCGCGATGCTCCACTAGCACCCATGGCCAGGCCGTATAGGGAGCGTGCGCGGAGCATAGCCTGTTTGCGGTGCGTGATCATAATGAACTGTGTATTTTGGGCCAGCTCCTCCAAGTAATTCAAGAAGCGGGCAGCATTGGCCTCATCGAGGGCGGCGTCTATCTCATCCAGGACACACAGGTGAGTGCTTCGCGAGCGCAGGAGGGCAAAGAGAAAAGCAATTGCCGTAAGCGCCCGTTCGCCACCGGAAAGAAGGCTAAGAGGCTGCATTTTTTTGCCCGGCAACTGGGCCCAGATATCTATTCCGGCGGTTAAGAAGTCTTTTGTACCCGTCAAAACAAGGTCGGCCTGGCCGCCGCCGAAGAGGCGTTTAAAGACTTCCTGGAAGTTTGCCCTTAGTCTGGTGTGAGTATCCTCCATGCGGCTTGCGACGGTACGATCGATCTCCCGCATCATCCGTTCGAGAGATGTACGCGCGGCCTGCAAGTCGCTGACCTGCTGGGAAAGAAAGTTATAGCGTTCCTCAAGTTCAGCTAAGGCCCTGGGCGCCTGAAGGTTCACCTCGCCCAAAGACTCAATCTCGCCTTCAAGCCTCTTAACCTCGGCCTGAGCACCCGGTATACTAACCCCAACTTCCGGCAGCGGTGCACCCACCGGCACGCCTAAGGTTTCAAAAAGCCGTCTCTCAGTCTCTTCGATCTTGGCCACAAGGCGCCCGGCGCCAACCTCCCGTTCGTAAAGTTCCTGGCGCAGCCCTTCTTCCTGCCGGCGCAGCGTGCGCACAGCTTTTTCCCCTTCGCTGAGGGTCGTCTTGAGCTCCTCCACTTCTGCCGCCAGCCCGTCCATCTTCTCCCTCTCCAGGGCCCATGCTTTTTGTTTAGCCGCCTTCTCTCTTTCGAGGCGCCCCCGCTCTCGCGCTGCCGCTTTCCCAAGCTCGGCCAGTTCGCGGGCACGCTCGCCCTGGGCAGCCAACTCCTGTTCCAAGCGCCGAAGAGCCGCCTGCCGCTCTTCCTCTCGCCGGATGAGTTGTTTGCTTTTTTCCTCTGCTGCAGCTATTGCCAGGCGAAGCCGCGTCACTTTCTCGCGTAGGCCTTCGACCTCCAGTCCAAGCTGGGCTTCTTTTTCTTCCCAGGCCCGGATTTCTCTTTCCCAGCGTCCAACTTCAGCCTCCAGCCGCTTCCATTCGCTTTCGGCCACTTCGCGTCTTTTGGCCAGCTCAGCCAGGGCCTGCTCTAGGGCGGCTGCTTCTTCTTCCCAGGTAGCGTGCGCTCGTTCCGTTTCGTTAAGCTGCGCCTCGTAGTAGGTCAGCCGGCGCCGGCTTTCGTCTATAGTATCTTTCTTTTGCCCTATTTCTTCCGTTAGACGGGAGAGTTCTACCTCAAGTCCGCCGGCGCGTGCACGGGCAGCTTCAACCGCCGCTTCGATCCGGGCCAGTTTCTCCTGTGCCACTGCAACCGCTTCTTCCAGCTCGCGCAGGCGCCGGGTCCGGGCTAAGAGGGAACGCTGTTCGCACCTCCGGCTACCGCCGCTCATGCTGCCTCCCGGGTTCAGAAGGTCGCCTTCCAGGGTAACGATTTTTAGACGGAACCCGGCCGCTCTGGCAACGGCCCGGGCAGCGTCTAAAGTCCGGGCTACCAGCACCCGGCCGAGAAGGTGCTGGACGACAGGGCGGTGCTCCGGAGCAAAACTTACGAGCTCAGACGCCCATCCTACGACGTCGGCCTGCCCTGCTAAACGTCTCTCTTCCGGCCTGGGCTCGGCGGGGCGTACCGTGTTAAGGGGAAGGAAAGTAGCCCGCCCAACCTTTTTCTCCTTCAACCAGGCAATGGCCGCAGCTGCATCCTCATCCGTCTCGGCGACCAAATACTCCTGAGCGGCGCCCAAAGCCGCCTCCAGGGCCAGTTCCAGGCCGGCCGGTACCTCCAGAAGGTCGGCCACCGCGCCGTGAATTCCCGAAAGCCGGGCGTTTAGCACGGCACGTGGACCCTGGCCGTAACCTTCGTGGGTCTCCGCCATTTTCTTCTCGGCAGCAAACTCCATTTTCAACCGTTCCAAACTGCGCCAGGATTCCGTTTGTCGCGCCTTAATAGCGTCCAGCATTTCCCGGGCGCGGCCGAGCTGCTTCGCGCAGTCTTCCCGCTTAGCCGTTAGGGACGAAAGTTCCTTTTCCGCTGCCGCTAAAGCCGCATTTTCGTTGTCCCTTGCCTTTCTCAGCTCTGCCAGCCGCTCGGCAGCCGCCTGTCCGGTGGCCCGCACACGCTCCCGGCGTTCGTTCAGGCGGGCTTCTTCGTGCTCGAGGGCCTTAAAGGTGTTGCCTTTTAGAGCGCGCTCACTCATAAGGGCGATGATCCTCTCACGCCGGGCAGCCAGCTCCCGGGCTGCTGATGCTCGTTCCGCCTCAGTATTCTTAAGTTTTTTTTCGAGTTCTTGAAGAAGAACGCCTTTCTCCTTTAATTCGGCAGATACCGCCTCTTGTTCAGCTTTTTCCTGCGCGGTAAGGTTAAGAAGGTGTGCCTTTTCTTCTTCAACCTCTGCTTTGCGGAGGGCGATGGCTTCCAGGCGCGCCTTTCTTTCCCGTTCGGCCGCGGCAAGCTCATCAAGGTTTTTCGTGAGCGCGGCAATTTCCTCTTCTAGCCGCCCTGCCGCCCGCCTCATGTCTTCCCAGCGCGCCTCCTTCTCGGCCAGCTTAAGTTTCTCTTCTTCCAGCTTGGCCTCCATCTGGCTGCGCTGGCCGGCTAAAGCCGCAAGATCCGCCTTCGCCGCCTGAAGCTTTTCCTCCGCTTCCCTAAGTTCTCTCTCAAGGTCTCTGAGCTCACTCAGGCCGAGAAAAACCTTCAGCTCTTTAAGGCGCCTCATCCGCTCCTGGTAAATTTCGGCCCGGCGCGCTTCTTCAGCGAGCGGCCCCCGCTGCCGTTCCAGCTCGGCTATGAGATCGCCGAGGCGAAGAAGATCCTGGTCGATTTCGGCCAGCTTGGATATGGCCTCTTTCTTCCGCTGCCGGTACTTCCACACCCCTGCCGCCTGTTCCAAAAAGACCCGCCGTTCCTCCGGCTTAAGATTGAGCACCTCTTCCACGCGACCCTGGCCGATGAAGGAGTATCCTTCCCGGCCCAGCCCCGTGTCCCAGAAAAGCTCCTGAATATCCCGAAGCCGGCAAGGTACGCCATTTAAGAAAAACTCGCTCGAACCGGACCGGTAGGCCCGGCGCGTTACGACTACCTCAGAATAAGGAACGGGCAAGCCGCCGTCGGCATTGGCGAAAGTAAGTGTTACCTCGGCCAGCCCATGAGCGCGCCGGTGGTCGGAACCGTTAAAGATGATGTCCTCCAACCGCTCGCCCCTTAAAGCATGCAGGCTCTGTTCCCCCAAAGCCCAACGGATGGCATCAACGATGTTGCTCTTGCCGCTGCCGTTGGGGCCGACAATGGCGGAAATCCCGGGTTCGAAGACGAGCTCGAGGCGTTCGGCAAACGATTTAAAACCTTGTATAGTAAGGCGTTCGAGGTACATAGCGCCCCTCCCCACTCTTTCCATTTTATCACAGGTAGGGAAAGTCCGCCTAGCCCCGCAACAAAAAGGCCTGCCCTCTCCAGGCAGGCTGTAAAAGCTATCGCTCGGGCTGGAGCTCTTTAGCGCGGCCCGACGATCAGTTTGATGGCCGTGCGCTCCTCGCCATCGATTTCGATTTCGGCAAACGCAGGCACGCATACCAGGTCCATGCCGTTTGGCGCGACAAACCCACGCGCAATGGCCACGGCCTTCACAGCCTGGTTAACTGCGCCCGCGCCTACCGCTTGAACCTCCGCCGCACCGTGCTCCCTGAGGACAGCCGCCAGAGCTCCGGCCACTGATTTGGGGTTGGATTGAGCTGATACTTTAAGTACTTCCACCTGTCTGCCTCCTTCAGTTACATCGACCTTTGGGCTCATTAATTCTATTCGCCTCCTGCCGAAAAATTCCTGCTTTTCCCCGATAGAAAAGATAGTTAATCAGGATTTTTCTCTGCGAGTTCTCTTAGAAGGCGGCAGGCAGCCTCCTGCTCTGCTTCTTTCTTACTCCCACCCTTACCCCTGGCCCTTTCCTCGTCGTTGACGAACAGGCCGACCGTAAAGGTACGGGCGTGATCAGGGCCTTCGCTCTTCAGCACACGGTACTCGATATTTACTTCTCCGCTTTGTTGTAAGAGTTCCTGGAGTTTTGTTTTATAGTCGTCGGGCATGGCGCGCGCGCCGCTCAGGAAGGGATCCACCAGTTTGGCCACCAAGATTCGGGCGGGCTCCAGCCCACCGCTCAGGTAAACGGCCCCCAGGAGGGCCTCTACCGCATCGGCCAGGAGGGCGGGGCGCGCACGCCCCCCCTGGGCCTCCTCTCCTCGCCCCAGGCGAAGTGCCTCAGCTAAACCAAGTTCGCCGGCCCACTGGGCCAAGGTAGGTTCACAAACCATGGAGGCCCTAAGCCGCGTTAAGGTTCCCTCCGGCGCCTCGGGCAAGGCATAGTACAGCCGCTCGCTGACGAGCAGTTCCAACACGGCATCGCCCAGAAATTCCAGGCGCTCATTGGAGACGGTATTGTGCTCGTAGGCATAAGAAGCATGGGTTACTGCTTCCACCAGTAGCTCCGGGCGTACGGCAATCTGCCAACTGGCTAACCTGGCCGCCAGTTGTTCCAACCCCGCTCCTTTAATCACCACTATACCTTCTTAGGGCAAGGGTAACATTATGCCCGCCGAATCCGAAAGAGTTACTTAAAACGACGTTTACCTGGGCAGGACGGGGCGTATTGGGCACGTAATCAAGGTCACATTCCGGATCGGGGTTTTCCAGGTTAATGGTGGGGGGGAGCAATCCTTCCTGTAGCGCAAACAGGCAGGCGATGAACTCTACCGCCCCGGCCGCGCCTAAGAGGTGGCCGGTCATCGACTTGGTAGAACTTACCGGTATCCGGTAGGCATGGTCCCCGAAGACGCTCTTGATGGCCTGTGTTTCGTAAAGATCATTATAGCTGGTCGATGTTCCGTGGGCATTGATGTAATCGACGTCCTCTGGACGGAGTCCGGCATCGGCCAAAGCCGCGGCCATTGCCCGGGCCGAACCCTCCCCTCCCGGCGGCGGAGCTGTTATATGATAGGCATCAGACGTAGCTCCATAGCCAACAAGTTCAGCGTAAATGCGGGCTCCGCGGGCCCGGGCATGTTCGAGTTCCTCTACTAGAACCATCCCCGCACCTTCTCCCATAACAAAGCCGTCGCGGTCACGGTCGAAGGGACGGCAGGCATGTTCCGGATCGTCGTTGCGCGTAGATAAGGCCTTCATACTGCCGAAGCCCGCCAGGCTTATCGGCGCAATGGGCGCCTCGGTTCCGCCGGCCAACACCACGTCGGCTTCACCCCGTTGAATGAGCCGCAGGGCCTGACCTATCGCGTCGGCGCTTGAAGCGCAGGCGCTTACGGTGGTCAAGCTCGGCCCCTTAAGGCCTAGAAAAATCGATATCTGCCCGGCCGCCATGTTGGGAATCATCATCGGGATGAAAAAGGGACTTACCCGACCGGGGCCCTTGGTCTCCAGAACCTGGACCTGTTCGGCAAACGTTTCAATTCCCCCAATACCGGAGCCCACGGCGATGGCTATGCGGGTGGGATCTTCACGGCTGAGATCGAGTTGGGCATCCTCCACCGCCTGGCGGGCGGCCGCTACGCCGAACTGGCAGAAGCGATCCATGCGCCGGCTTTCCTTCTTATCCATGTAAGACGCCGGATCAAAGTCGTTAATTTCTCCCGCCATATGGCTGGCAAAGGGCGTCGGATCAAAGCGGGTAATACGATGAATACCGTTTCTGGCCGTGCGCAACCCTTCCCAAAATCCCTCCTTACCGCACCCGATGGGGGTAAGGGCACCGATACCCGTTATAACTGCCCTCTTGCGCACTCATTCCACACTCCTAACTTTTCGAGAGATAACTGCCGCCGGGGCGGCACCATTTAGAAATATATAAAACCCTCCACCAAACGGCCTTTATGAAAAGTCCCGTAGCGTAAAACTACGGGAACCTTCCTCCATCCACCCTAGGTGTTTGCCTTAATGTATTCCACCGCATCTCCGACGGTAGTTATCTTCTCGGCATCTTCATCGGGAATTTCGATCCCGAATTCCTCTTCCAGCGCCATCACCAGTTCTACGATATCCAGAGAGTCGGCCCCCAAGTCGTCGACGAAAGATGCCTCGGGCGTAACCGCCTCCTCATCTACCCCCAACTGGTCGACGATGATTTCTTTGACGCGGTCGAAAATCGACACAGCCCTCACCTCCTTTCACGTTCTCCCAAGTACCCTTAGGGTAAACCACAAAGGCATCGCGTATGCCCTACAGGGCAAGGCCGCCGTCCACAGCCAGCACCTGGCCGGTTATATAGGCGGCCTCTTCGCTGGCGAGAAAAGCTACCGCTCGGGCAACATCCTCAGGGGCGCCGAACCGCCCCAGCGGTATGCGGCTTTTGTAGTCCTCTTGTACCTCCGCAGGCAGCTTCGCCGTCATTTCCGTGGCAATGAACCCGGGGGCCACGGCATTGACCGTGATCCCACGTGAAGCCACCTCTTTAGCCACGGACTTGGTAAAACCGATTATGCCCGCTTTGGCCGCCGCATAGTTGGCCTGGCCGGCGTTGCCGGTAAGGCCTACGATAGAAGCAATGCTTACTATACGACCGCTGCGCCTCTTCAACATGCCCCTTAAAGCCGCCTGCGTGCAGTGAAAGACGCCGCTCAGGTTGGTCTTTAAAACCTCTTCCCAATCCTCTTTTTTCATGCGCAGAAGAAGGTTATCACGGGTGATACCGGCATTATTCACCAAAATCCCCACCGGTCCCAGAAGAGCCTCGGCTTCGGCTATAAGTCGCTGAGCCTCAGCCGGCTCGGTCACATCGGCTTGAATGGCCACCGCCCTTCCGCCTTGAGCAGCGATGAGGTCGACGACCTCCTGTGCAGCCTCTCGCCGGCCGGCAAAGTTCACCGCCACCGGCGCCCCCAAGCGGGCAAGCTCTAGAGCTATAGCCCGCCCGATGCCACGCGAAGCACCGGTAACTACGGCGGCCCCTGGAATCAATACCATTTTATCCAACCCCCTCAAGCTCCGCAAGGGTGTTTTGAAGCGATGCAACATCGCCAACCTGCAGGCAGCGCACTCTGCGGTCAATCTTCTTCACAAAACCCGAAAGGGCGCGGCCTGGCCCCACCTCGATAAACGTATCAATGCCGTCGGCCAGCATCTTTTGGACGGACTCTTCCCAAAGGACGGGGCTGCTAACCTGCTGCACTAAAAGATCCTTAACTTCTTCTTTGCTGTGCACGTAGTCGGCCGTAACGTTGGCCACCACCGGGAGTTTAGGGTCGCTGAGCTGCACCCGCGAAAGCTCTTCGGCCAGCTTCTCTCCGGCCGGTATGAGGAGGCGGCTATGAAACGGTCCGCTAACTTTAAGGGGGATAACCTTTTTGGCACCGCGGGCCAGGGCCAGCCTGCCGGCTTCGTCCACGGCCTGCGTTTCCCCGGCGATGACGATTTGACCCGGGCAGTTGTAGTTGGCCGGCTCCACCACACCTTGGGCCGAAGCGGCCCGGCAAATCTCCTCCACTTCCCCCCGGTCCAGACCGAGAACGGCCGCCATGGTGCCACGCCCGGCTGGAACGGCGTTTTCCATGAACTCACCGCGCTTGCGCACCAAGCGCACGGCGTCAGCAAAAGCGAAAGTCCCGGCAACAACCAGCGCTGAGTACTCGCCTAAACTGAGGCCTGCAGCAGCCGCAGGCTCAATACCGTAACCCTTGAGCACTTCCCAACAGGCCAGGCTGGTGACCAGAATGGCCGGTTGGGTGTTGATAGTAAGGGTAAGCTCGTCTTCAGGCCCGTAGAAACAGATTGCACTCAGAGAAAAACCCAAAGCCTTATCGGCTTCCTCAAATATGCGGCGCGCTGCCGGGTACTCCCGGGCCAAGTCCTGACCCATACCTACATACTGCGCTCCCTGGCCGGGAAACAAAAGACCGATCTTCGGCACTATTACACCTCCAGAATACCTACGTCTCGTCCGTTTTGAGCTGCTTTGCGCCCGAGGGCAGCCAGGATCTCGTCTGCTTCTCGTACCGTCCGGGCGATAATTTCCCGTGCCGGTAGGACGTCCTGGATGAGGCCCGCAATTTGTCCGGCCATGACCGAGCCGTATTCCACATCGCCATCGCGGACGGCGGCGCGCAGCCGGCCGGTACCGAGCCTCTCCAACTCTTCTTTGCTGGCTCCCTCCCGCTCTTTCTGAAGGAACTCGCGCGCCAACTTGTTGTCCAAAACCCTCACCGGATGCCCGGTGCTCGCTCCAGTGACCACAGTGGGGCGATCGCGCGCTTTAAGGAGGGCCTCCTTGTATCTAGGGTGTACGGTGCACTCTTCGCTCAGGACGAAGCGTGTACCCATCTGCACTCCCTGCGCCCCCAGGGCCAATGCGGCGGCCAAACCTCGCCCGTCGGCAATGCCACCGGCAGCGATCACCGGTATATTTACCGCCGAAACGATCTGCGGTACTAAAGCCATAGTCGTAATTTCCCCGATGTGCCCGCCGCACTCCATGCCCTCCGCAATGAGCGCGTCGGCGCCCACTCGTTCCAGACGTTTAGCCAGCGCTACGGAAGCCACCACAGGTATTACCTTGGTTCCGTTGGCATGGAGGCGTTCAATGTGTTTGCCTGGGTTCCCAGCGCCGGTAGTTACTACCGGTACGCGTTCCTCTATTACCGCCTCCATAACCTCCTCTACAAACGGAGATAGGTAATAGACGTTTACGCCGAAAGGACGCGAGGTTAAGGCCTTACACTTGCGGATTTCCGCCCGGATAAGCTCGCCGGTCATGTTGCCGGCACCAATTATACCCAATCCCCCGGCGTTGGAGACGGCTGCAGCCAGCTCGGCCGTGGCCACCCATGCCATACCGCCTTGGAGAACCGGATATTCAATACCCAAGAGGTCACAAAGAGGTGTCCGCACGCCTTTCACTCCTTTTTGTGAGTCATTCAAAGCTACCTGCCATTCAACAGAAGTTTTGCGGCATTATGTCACCAGCGCACTACACTGGCGCCCCACGTCAGGCCGGCGCCGAAACCGACGAGCACCAGAATATCCCCCGGCCGAAACCGACCTGCATCGGCCGCCTCGGCCAGCGCCACAGGAATGGAAGCCGAAGACATGTTGCCGTAGCGATCCAGGTTTACCAGCACCCGCTCACTCGGCAGCTTCAAACGTTTGGCCGCGGCGTCAATAATGCGCAGGTTGGCCTGGTGGGGAATCAAATAAGTGACGTCGTCCAGGTTCAACCCGGCCAGCTCCAGGGCCTTTACCGCCGCCTCACCCATTACCCGGACGGCGAATTTAAAAACCTCGGGGCCGTTCATGTGTATGTACTGCAGCCCCTGCTCGAAGTTTTCGGGAACCAGGGGGAGCCGCGATCCCCCTGCCGGCAGGCAGAGGAGCTCACCGCCGCTGCCGTCGGAACCCAAGTAGGTAGAGAGGATCCCCTCGCCTTGAACGGTCGGACCGAGCACCACCGCCCCGGCCCCGTCGCCGAAGAGAACGCAAGTATTTCTGTCTCGCCAGTTGGTAATGCGCGATAAAAGGTCGACACCGATAACCAGGACGTGATCGTAGGTGCCGCTGGCTACAAACTCGCGACCGATTGTCAGGGCGTAGAGGAAACCGGAGCAGCCCGCCTCCAGATCAAAAGCCGCCGCCCGGTTCGCGGCCAGTGCGCTCTGTACCAAACAGGCTGTCGCGGGAAAAGCCATATCCGGCGTAACCGTGGCCACAATAACGAGGTCTACCTTCTCGGGATCAAGGGCGGCTTTGGCCAGGGCTTCCTTTGCAGCAACAAGGGCCAGATCCGAAGCGGCCGTCTCCGGCCCGGCCACACGCCGTTCTCTGATCCCGGTGCGGCTCGTGATCCATTCATCCGATGTATCTACCATTTGCTCGAGATCGTGATTGGTGAGCACGCGCTCAGGAAGCGCCTTACCCCAACCTTCGATTTTCACACCGCGCAGACTTTGACTTTGCATCTTTACGCCTCACTTCCTTGAAGGCCCCGGGTCTGATCGGCGACCTTAGCGATCTTGCCGATCACATCCTGCTCTAAAGACTGCCGCGCCACGCGGATAGCATTTCTTATCGCCCGCGCATCTGAAGAACCGTGGCTGATGATGGTAAGACCTCTCAAGCCCAGAAGGGGTGCTCCGCCGTACTCTGCATAGTCCATTTTCTTACGCAGCCGCCTGAACGCCGGCCTGGCCAGATAGGCGCCGAGCCGGGTGTCAAAGCCGGCCATAAGCTCCCCTTTTAGAAGGGTAAAGAGCCCTTCTGCCAAACCCTCGGCAAACTTGAGGAGAACATTTCCGGTAAAGCCGTCGCAGACAATAACGTCGGCCACCCCTAACGGAAGGTCCCTACCCTCCACATTACCGACAAAATTTAGCCCGGAAGCGGCAAGCAGCTGGTACGCTTCCTGGAGCACAGGGGTACCTTTTTCTTTCTCCGCCCCTACATTTAACAGTCCCACCCTAGGTCGGGTTCGCCCGAAGGTAGACTCCATGTAAACGCTCCCCATTTGGGCAAATTGGAGGAGGTAGCGCGGTTTTACTTCTGCGTTGGCCCCGGCATCGATCAAGACGGCGAAGCCTTCCACCGTCGGCAGCGGCGCGGCAATGGCCGGACGCTCGATTCCCGGAAGACAGCCTAAAGTAAACAGGGAAAAGGCCATGGCTGCTCCCGTGTTGCCGGCCGAGACCAAAGCCGCCGCCCGCCCTTCCTTTACGAGGCGCGCCCCCACGGCCAAGGAACTCTCTTTCTTCTGGCGGAGCGCTGCAGCCGGGTGCTCTCCCATCTCCACCTTCTGGCTGGCAGGCACGATTTCAATTCCCGGACACGGAAGCCCGTTTTCGCGCCCTACCCTCTCGATTTCCGCCGGATCGCCGACGAGGATGATCTCCGCCTCGCCCGCCTTAGCCGCTGCAACCGCTCCCTTTATCACTTCCAGGGGAGCATAGTCGCCGCCCATGGCATCTACTGCTATCTTCACTCTGCGCCGCCCCCTTCTGCCAGCGATACCATAATGAACTTCGCCCGAAACACCTCGCGGCCGCCGACCTGCGTACGGACCGCTACGAAGTACTTGTTCTGCCGGCGCCTGCTTACCTCAGCCCGCGCCACGAGCTTTTCTCCCACCCCTACCGGGAGTTTGTACTTAATGTTGGCCACCCCGGTAAGAGCTACCTCGGCGTCGATTACCGCCAGCGCCAGGGACTCAGCTTGGGCAAAAATGTAGTGCCCCCGCACCACGCCCGATTTCTCGAAGACCATGTCCGGAGTGGTAGTCAGAACGGAAAGGGCGCTGACACCTCGCTCAAGCTCGAAGAGTTCGCCGACGACCTCACGCCCGTGCAGCGCCCTGAGCTGACGGTAGGCTCCTTCGGCTACGCGCCGGGTCCGGGCCCGCACCTCGGGAATGGAAAGCTCCAGGCGGTCGAGGCGGATGGTCTGGCTGCTCACACCGAAGCGCCGGGCGAGCTCTTCATCGGTGAGAAAGGGGTTTTCTTCCACCGCGCGCTTTAAGGCCGCCAGCCGCTCCTTTTTCGGCCACCTGCGCGTAACCATTGTTAGCACCTACCTTTATTACCTGGCCATAATGGTAGCTTGTAATAAAGTATAAACGCAGCGCGCCACCTATGCAAGGGAAAAGCTGGTGCAAAAAGAAAAAAGAAGCAGCTCTAGCTTATCCTAGAGCTGCCGGACTAGGTCTTTCTTACTCCGCGTTCTCCACTTTTACCACTTGCTTAGCCCCGTAGTAACCGCAGGCCGGGCAAACGCGATGCGGCAGAGTCAGTTCGTGACACTGCGGGCAACGGATAAGCCCGGGCACCGACAGTTTCCATTGGGAGCGCCGCCGGTGAGTGCGGGCGCGAGACATTTTCTTCTTTGGTACAGCCATGCTGGCACCCCCTGTCTTATGCTATTCTTGTTTGAATAACTCTGAGAGAACAGCCAAGCGCGGATCCACTTCTTCCTTTTCACAGGTGCAGGGCCCTTCGTTGAGATTCTTCCCACAGTGTGGGCACAGGCCCGGGCAATCCTGGCGGCAGAGAGGCTTCATAGGAAGTGCCAGATACAGCGTATCCCGGACATCGTCTGTAATATCGATCCGGTCACCGGTGAACCCTCTAACCTCCAGATCCTCATCTTCCGGCTCTTCGGGCTTTTTCTTTTTCACTTCCCTGTAACCGATGACAAACGGCGCATCCAGGGCATAGGGAAAGCGTTCCAGGCAACGGCTGCACGTTAGGAGGAGGCTGGTCTCAAGGCGGCCGTTGGCCAAGAGAAGCTCTCCCGTATTGGTTATTGTAAGGTTAACCGTCACCGGGTCAAGCAGCTCGACCTCTTCGCCGCCCCAAGTAATGGCACCCCAGCGCTCTTTAAGCTCCACCTTGAGGCTGGCACCTACAAAATACTTGATGGAGCTGATATCAACCTCCACGCGCCTCACCTGCTCAACGTTTGTATTATACTTTGCCGGGTGGGGCCTGTCAATGCACACATCTTCAACTCAAAAGCTCGGCCGTCTCCTGGGCGATCATGAGCTCCTCGTTGGTCGGAATGACCAGGATACGCACTTTGGAGGCAGAAGTTGACACATCTGCTTCTTTCCCCCGCACCCGGTTTTTCTCTTCGTCGAGCTCTGCCCCAAGGAACTCTAAGCCGTCACAGACCAAGCGCCGAATTATATCGCTGTTCTCGCCGATACCTGCCGTGAAGACAATCGCATCCAGTCCGCCCATAGCCGCCGCGTAGGCGCCGATGTACTTGCGGGTAAGGTAGGCCAAGACCTCAAGCGCCAGCTGGGCCCGTTCGTTGCCTGCAGCGGCTGCTGCCTCGATATCGCGTGCATCGCTGGAAACACCGGAAAGTCCTAGAAGCCCGCTCTTTTTGTATAAGATGTCGTTCATCTCACCCGGGGTAAGGTTTTCTTTCTCCATGAGAAAGGGTATCACAGCCGGGTCGATATCGCCGCAGCGCGTCCCCATTATCGTCCCGGAGATGGTTCCGAAGCCCAGCGAGGTATCCACCGAGACGCCGCCCTTGACAGCGGTAATGCTGGAACCATTGCCCAGGTGACAGGTAACGAGCTTGAGCTCAGTGAGGGGCCGTCCCAAAAGCCGGGCCGCCCGCCGGGCTACGTACTTATGGGAAGTGCCGTGGAACCCGTACCGCCGGATACCGTACTTCTCATAAAACTCATATGGCAGGCCGTAAATGTACGCCTGTTTGGGCATCGTCTGGTGAAAGGCTGTGTCAAAGACGGCAACCTGCGGTACACCAGGGAGTAAAGCTTGACAGGCCTCGATGCCGATAATGTTGGCCGGGTTGTGCAGGGGCGCGAGTTCAGAACATTCTCGTAGCGCCGCCATAACCTCCTCATCGATAACCACCGAGCGGGCAAACTTCTCTCCGCCATGAACAACACGGTGGCCCACAGCCGCGATTTCACTAAGGTTGTTAAGCGCCCCATGTTCCGGGTGAAGCAAGGTATCGATAACCAGTTGAACGGCTACTTTGTGGTTGGGTATGTCCTTTTTGATTTCTATCTTGGACTCGTTAATACGATGGGTAAGCAGAGAGCCGTCCAGGCCGATGCGCTCTACCAGGCCTTTGGCCAGAACCCGCTCTCCATCCATATCCATAAGCTGATACTTCAGAGACGAACTGCCGCAGTTGATGACCAGAATCTTCACTTTGCCACCAGCTCCTTTTCTCCGAACACGCCGCGCATCCGGCTTATGCCCCCTGCACAGCGGTAATGGCGATTACGTTGACGATATCCTCCACGCTGCACCCGCGCGAGAGGTCGTTGACCGGTTTAGCCATTCCCTGGGATACCGGACCGATGGCTTCAGCCTTGGCCAAGCGCTGCACAAGCTTATATCCTATATTCCCAGCCTGCAGGTCGGGGAAGATAAGGACATTGGCCCGCCCGGCCACCGGACTTCCGGGAGCTTTGCGCCGGCCGATTTCCGGGATGATGGCAGCATCGAGCTGCAGTTCTCCGTCGAGAAGGAGATCCGGCGCTTTTTCGTGAGCAATGGCTACCGCTTTGACCACCTTGTCCACCAGTTCGTGTTCGGCGCTTCCTTTGGTGGAAAAGGATAGAAGCGCTACCCGCGGCTCCAGGCCTACAAGTGTCCTGGCCGTCTGTGCCGAAGCTATGGCGATCGCCGCCAGTTCTTCCGGGTTGGGATTAGGGTTTAGGGCGCAGTCGGCAAAAACAAAAACGCCCTCTTCTCCGAAAGAACAATCCGGCACTACCATTATAAAAGCACTAGAAACAAGGGGAATCCCCGGTGCAGTCTTGATGATCTGGAGGGCCGGACGGAAGGTATTGGCCGTGGTATTCACCGCGCCGGCAACGTATCCGTCTGCATCCCCTTCCTTGACCATCATCGCTGCGTAATACATCGGGTCGGCAACCAGGCTTCTGGCATCATCCAGGCTGAGCCCTTTCTCTTTGCGAAGTTCATACAGGGCCACAGCGTATTTCTCGGCCTGCGGCGACGTGGCCGGGTCAATAATGTCTACATCGGCACCATCACCACCGGCCTGCTTGAGGGCCGCGCGGATTTCCTCTTCCTTGCCGAGCAAAATGGGACGGGCCAGTCCCTTTTCTTTGGCAATGAGCGCAGCGCGTACAGTCCTCTCTTCTGCACCTTCCGGTAGCGCGATGGCTTTGCCCAGACGGCGGGCCTGCTCGTAAATATGATTCATCACGTCCATGGAACCCTCTGGCATCTTACCTGCGTCTTTCCTGCAGGCGACCTCCTAGCCAGAATTCACTCCTTTCCGCCTAAGTTTTCCCTTCCCCCTGAAGGGTTAAGCCAGGGAGGCCTTTACTAAACCCACGGGCCTATCTACTCGCGCCGTCGACCTTGGCCCGCAGGCAAAAATATGTGGTCCATGCCCTTGTTCCTCTTCGACATCGCCCGGTGATTTCCTCCTGCCTGTCTGGCAGGTAGCAAGGTCTACTCAGATATGTTGGGGAATGCGGCCTTTTTTTGTTCCCACGCCGCCTTGATGGCCGGCAAGGCCTTTTCAGCTGCCATGCGGCCCAGGCGTATCAGCTCTGCACCTTTGTCCAACCTCAGAGCACTGAATTCACCAACAGGCGGACGAATAAAAACGTCTGCCGTCCGGGCTTTGAGGCGCATGACCTCTTCCTGCATAATGTCGATGGCCTGAATGGTGATTTCGGGAAGACTACGCAGGCGGCTGGCCTTAAGGCTCGGTCCGACATCTACAGCTACCACCAGCTCCGCGCCCATTCCCTGGGCCACCTGTACCGGCACCCGGTCTACTAAGCCACCATCCACCAGCAACCGGCCGCCGTAACGAACGGGAACAAAAACACCAGGTATGGCACAACTGGCCAGGACCGCCTCTACCACCGGCCCTTCGCGTATCACTACCTCTTCCCCCGTTTGTAGATCGGTAGCCACTACCGCCAGGGGATGAAAAAGATCGTCAAAAGCCTTACCCCGCAAGAACAGGTTTAGAAAACCACGCAGTTTTTCGCCGCCTATGAGCCCCGGCCCCGGTAGAACAAAGTCTACCAGATGTTTCAACTTTAAAGCTTTTCCCATCTTTTCCAGCTCATATAGATCAACACCCGCAGCGAAAAGAGCCGCCACCAGAGCCCCGACACTGGTGCCGGCCAGATACTGGACTTCAACCCCTGCCTCCTGTAGCACCTGGAGCACGCCGATATGGGCCAGACCGCGGGCGGCTCCTGCCCCGAGCGCCAGTGCGATTCGAGGATTCACCTTTCTCCCCCCTCCAGCGACCGGCTCCTTGGCATATTCCTGCCCCCCTGCCAATATAATCTCACAAGGAAATCACCGAGCCCAGAGAAGGAGGCTTTTGAGCGCATGGCTCATCTTCTGAACCGCACTCATCATAAGGGGTACCTCTGGGCGTACGCCATGCCCGCCGCTGCCATTATGCTAACCATTTCTATGGTACGGCATCCCGACGTGGCCTTCAAAGCCGCCGTGCACGGGCTAAGAGTCTGGTTCGAAATCGTCTTTCCCGCTCTTTTGCCCTTTTTCGTTTTCTCAGAAATACTCATGGGTCTGGGTGTAGTTCATGCAATGGGCGTGCTTCTGGAACCGTTCATGCGCCCTCTCTTTAACGTACCGGGGGCCGGGTCTTTTGTCATGGCCATGGGTCTGGCCTCCGGTTACCCCATCGGCGCCATCCTCACCGCCAAACTGCGCAAACAAAATTTATGTACCCGCGTTGAAGCAGAACGTTTGTACTCCTTCTGCAACACTGCCGACCCTCTTTTCATGATAGGGGCCGTAGCGGTAGGCATGTTCGGCATCGTTGAGCTGGGAGTCGTCATATCCCTTTCCCACTATATCAGCGCCCTTCTGGTCGGCTTAGTCCTGCGCTTTTATGCCGCCGGGGAGCGCGAACGCGCAATTCAAGATACCGGACGGGGCAACGTGCTCCTGCGCGCACTTAAAGCCCTTTACCGTGCGCGGGTGGAGGATGGCCGTCCGTTCGGCCAGCTCCTCGGCGATGCTATTCGTCAATCGGTCAGTACCCTGGGCGTTATCGCCGGGTTTATTATGCTCTTTTCCGTGATTATTCAAATCGCCACTACGGCAGGATTCACCGCCTGGCTCTCCGGCGCTGTCGGGTACATCCTACGCCTTTTCGGGCTGGACCCCAACCTTGCACCTGCGCTGGTCAGCGGTCTCTTCGAGACCACCATCGGCAGCGATCTCGCCGCCAAGGCCACCGATGCCGGCGGCAAGGTCGTTCCCTTGGTGCAACGCACCGTCGTTACCGCCGCCATCATAGCCTGGAGCGGGCTTTCCGTCCACTTCCAGGTAGCCGCCATGGTAAACGACACAGACCTACGCCTTACGCCCTACATATTAGCTAGGGCACTGCATGCCGTTTTGGCCGGGATCGTCGCCTACCTCCTCATGCCCCATGTGATGCAGGCGAGCAGCCCCTTAGTTCTTCCCGTCTTTGCGCCTGGGGCAAAGGTAGACCCGGCCGCCATCTGGCGCTGGCGAATGGTACACCTTGGACTTTACCCTCTTCTCCTTCTCTTCCTGCTCGGCTTCCTAAACGGGCTCCTGGTCACGCTGCGCCGGGCACATCTTGTGTCTTTCTTTTTCCGCCGCTAGCTAATCCTTGGGTTTCAACGCCTCACGCCCGTGACGGATGCTGGTTAAAGCTTGAGTGAGGTACTCTTCCAGGCGGCTTAAGACTCCCTCCGCATATTCGTTTGCCCCAGCCCGAATCTCTCGGGCTATTTTCTGTGCTTCGGCCGTAAGTTCCTGGGCCTTCGCCTGGGCCTGCTTGATAATCTCGTGCTCCTCCACCAGCTTTTGAGCATAGGCCTGGCTCTGTTCGGTAAGTTTGCGGGCCTCTTCCTCGGCCTCTTTTAGGTAACGCTGGCGTTCTTTTACCAGCCAGCGCGCCTGCCGGATTTCCTCCGGCAAGCTGTGGCGGAGCTGCTCAATTAGCTCGATTACCTCATCTTCGCCGAGCAGGATTTTTCCGGTAAGCGGAATGCGCGGCGCCTGTTCGATGAGGGCCTCCAACTGGTCGAGTTGATCAAAAACATCCACCTGCTTCCCCTCCCCTTATTTCGAACCGACCCTATACTTCTCCCTAAGCTTTGCTTCCACTATCTCCGGCACCATGCCCCGGATGCACCCACCGTAACTGGCTACTTCCTTAACAATGCTGGAACTCAAAAAGCTGTACTCGGAACTCGTCATCATAAAGAGCGTTTCGATTCCGTCATCCAGTTTCTTAGTAGTAAGGGTCATCTGAAATTCGTAATCGAAATCCGAAATGGCCCTCAGCCCGCGAACGACAATATTTGCTCCCCGCCGGCGCACGTATCGGACCAGAAGTCCATCGAAACTGTCTACTTCTACATTCGGCAGATCGGCCGTAACAGCGCGCAGCATTTCCACGCGCTCTTCCGTAGTAAATAGAGGTTTCTTACTGGCCTGGCGTCCCACTGCCACAATCACGCGATCGAAAATACGGGCAGCACGGCTGATAATGTCCAGGTGGCCGTTAGTAACAGGATCAAAGCTCCCCGGATAGATGGCTATAGGCATGAGAATCTTCCTTTCGTATAGGTCAGCCTAAAGAGTGTTCAGACGGTAAAAACTAAGCACCGTATCTCCGTAGCGCTCGGACCGCACGCAAACCATTGCCCCCGCACGCTCAGGCACCTCCTCATCCCGAGCATGTTCAAGCGCTAGAATTCCATCTAAGGCCATAACGGCCGGCGTGATCTTTTCCAGCAGGGCCTCAGCAAAATTCCGCCGGTAAGGAGGATCGGCAAAGATAAGGTCGTACGGCCCGTAAGGGTAAACACCGCGCTCCAAAAAGGCAAGAGCATCGCACTTAATTACCCGGGCCTCGGCGTTAAAACGGCACTGGTTTAAGTTGGCGCGGATGGCTGCCAAGCTGGCCGGGTGGTTGTCGACAAAAACAGCCCAGCTGGCACCGCGGCTTAAGGCCTCAATTCCCAAAGCACCGGTCCCGGCAAAGAGGTCTAGAACGCGTGCTCCCGGTATTCGTTCTTGAAGAATATTGAAGAGGGCTTCTTTAACCCGATCGGCGGTCGGGCGTACCCGTAGCCCGGCGGGGCAAAGAAGCCTGCGCCCACGCTCTCTCCCGGCAATAACGCGCACTTTCCCACTTCCTGTTGGGAAATCCTCTCGTTACGCGGCCATACGTAAATTGCCGCGCTTTCTTTATTTTACCACATGGCTGCCAGGAAAACTACGGTTCGAACAAACCAAACGGGGGTGCGCTGGAGCCCGGCTGGGTGCTCCACCGCTCCCCCGTTTGAAGTGTAAGCCTAGAGGCGCATCTCCGGTACCGGCCCTTTAACGATAAGATCGGCCTCGGTTGCCGCCTTCACCTGGTCCACCGAAACCCCCGGTGCCACTTCTTTAAGAACCAGTCCCTCGGGCGTAACCTCCATCACGGCAAGTTCAGTTATAATCAGGTCGACCGCCTTTGTTGCCGAGAGGGGCAGAGTGCACTTTTTGAGGATCTTAGAACGGCCTTTCTTGTCCGTATGCTGCAGGGTGCAAATGACCCGTTTAGCTCCCACCAGAAGGTCCATGGCTCCGCCCATGCCCGGAGACCATTTGCCCGGAGCCAGGGGCAGAGCCCAGTTGGCAATGTTGCCCTCCTGGTCTACTTCCAGCGCACCAAGGATGGTGGCATCCACATGACCGCCGCGGATGATGGCGAAAGACGTAGCCAGGTCGAAAGTGGAGCCGCCGGGCAGGATGCGGGTGGGCTGGCAGGCAGCGTCGGCAACATATGGATCTTCTTCGCCCAAGCGGGTTACAGTCTCAAAATTCAAGATGCCGTTTTCGGCCTGAAGGATAACCTCCACCCCTTCCGGAATGTAGGCCGCTGCCAGAACGGGGATGCCGAACCCCAGATTCACCACATAGCCGTCCTTGAATTCTTGAGCCGCCCGCCGGGCAATGAGTTCGCGCGCATCCATCTTCTCTTCCCCCTTTACGCCAGCTTCTTGTTCTTAATCCAGAGCTCGCGGAAGATCTCCCGCGTTTTTTCTTCGCCGTAGCCTTTGACTACTGCATCCACCAAGATGCCCGGCGTTCCTACCCGATCGGGCTCAATCTCGCCCGGTTCTACCACATAGTCGACTTCGGCGATCACGTAGTCCGCCGCCAGGGCCATGACGGGGTTGGAGTTGGGGGTACCGCGGTAGAGGATGTTGCCCATTTTATCGGCTTTGTAGCCGCGGATGATGGCCACATCGGCCCTAAGCGCCGTCTCAACCAGGTACACCTTTCCATCAATGGTAACCTTTTGCTTTCCCTCTTCCATCAGCGTGCCTACCCCAGTCGGGGTAAGGATGCCGCCCAGGCCGGCGCCGCCGGCGCGGATCTTCTCAATTATCGTGCCCTGGGGGTAAAATTCCACTTCCAGTTCGCCGTTCTTGTACTGTTCTACTGCTGCCGGGCAGGTGCCGATGTGCGAACCGATGTATTTTTTCACTTGGTGGTTTTCAATGAGTTTCCCGATCCCGAACCCGCCGCCAGGGTAGGCGTTCACGGCTGTAATCAAGGTGAGGTCCTTTACGCCGAGTTCCACCAAGCGGTCGATAGCTGCCAGCGGGGCGTTCATGCCCAGAAAGCCGCCAATCATGATGGTCATGCCGTCCTTGATGTGGCTCAAGGCTGCGTCGAGAGAAACCTCTTTCGACTTCATCGTGTCCACTCCTTTCTGAAGTTTGGCTCCGGAGTAATTTGCACAGCAGAGAAAAGAACTACTTTTGGGCACCAAGAGCTGCAATGAGGGCCGGAATCACCTCGCGGACGTCCCCAACAATCCCGTAAGTGGCGAAGTTAAAGATCGGAGCACTCGGGTCCTTGTTGATGGCCACCACGACTTTGGCCTTCTCCATGCCCACGGTGTGCTGGACCGCCCCCGAGATGCCGCAGGCAATGTAAAGCTTGGGCGCTATAGTTTTGCCGCTTTGACCGATCTGGTAGGCGGCATCGATCCAGCCTTCATCCACCGGCGGCCTCGTTGCCCCCACTACCCCGCCGAGGGCCCGGGCCAGCTGATAAAGAAGGTTGAAGTTTTCCTTAGAGCCCATGCCGCGGCCGCCGGCCACAACCACATCCGCTTCTTCCAGCTTGGAGGCCTCTTCGACCTCGGCAATCACTTCCCGAACGCGCGTCACCAAATCGGCCTGGTCTAAATGCACCGGCACTACCTCCACACGTCCTTCCCGCCCGGCATCTTTCTCCGGTGCCGGAAAGACATGCGGCCGCACCGTGGCCATTTGCGGCCGGTGCCGGGGAATCACGATGTCGACCATCACGTTATCCCCGTAAGAAGGCTTCGTCTGAATGAGCAGGCCGTCTTTGTCGAAGCTTAGGTCGAGGCAGTCGGCGGTAAGACCCGTCCTGAGGCGCGCTGCAAGCCGGGGCGCCAGGTCCCGGCCCTGGCTGGTAGCTCCGAAGAG
>JASKLG010000060.1 GCA_030153805.1 Bacillota bacterium
CCCAGCGCCGCACTTCCGGGAGCTTATCTCCTTCCCCCACGATGAAGGTTTTAAGCGTAGGGTAACGCCGGAGAAGCTCCGGAACCGCCTCAATCACCCTGAGGGCCACCTCGCCCCGCGCCCCGCTCAGGCGGCTTATGTAAACCACTTTCGGATCGGCCGGGCTGAGCCCGAACTCGGCAAGGACGGGAGCGGGATCGGTATCGGGGGTGAAACGCGCGGTGTCCACTCCGTTGGGAATTACCGTCACCCGGGCGGCATCCACCCCGAAATTCTGTACCAGGTGTCCCTTCACGTCGCTGCTTACGGCAATCACGTGCCGCCCCCAAGCCGTAAGCGCCCGCATCCCCAGGTTGGCGCTGTAAATGCCGTGGGCTGTGGTAACCATGGGCCGGCGGGTCAAGAGGGAAACGAAATGCCCCACCCAGGCAGGGATGCGCGCATGGGCGTGAAGCACGTCTATCTTTTCTTCGTTCACCAGGTGCACGAGAAGACGAAAGCTCCGCAGCATGTCCCAGGGCGCACGGCTGTGAAGCGGCACCTGGAAGTGCTTAATCCCCGCCCGGAGAAGCTCCTCTTCCAGGCAGCCCCCCTGGGACGCTACCACCACCCGGTGACCGCGCTTTTTCAATTCCTGGGCCAGGCCCACCACGTGGGTCTCAGCCCCGCCCGTCTCCAAAGCCATCAGCGCTAAGAGCACATTTAGGCTGGGCATCTTTGTTCCCCTTTCGTCGCCGCTTCCCGCCATCACTCCACGGTCGCCCCGCCCCGCACCAAGAGCACCACCGGCGTGAGCGCCTTAATACCGCGCCCGTCGGTGCGCGGCACTAAAATAAGGTGATTGGCCGGCACTGGCTCTCCAGCCTGGATGTCGCGCCCGGCCGTAAGGTCGGCCAATCCGCCCTGCGGGCCGGTCAGCGCCACCGCCCGGCCCGCCCTGAGGACGAGCTCCGCCCCGGCCTCGGCCCGCAGCGTCTGCCCGGCCTTAAGCTCCAGCACCTTGAGCGCCACGAGCTTGTCTACGTAGCTCTTGGCCACCAGCGGATCGGCGTCGCTCCCCGGTTCGGCCGCCGTGGCTCTGAGGTGCCCTGCGCCCGCACCCGCCAGCACGGCCACCGCCGCGAGCAGCACTAAAACCGGGAGATACCAGCGTTTCACCCTCTACGCCCTCCTTCGTCTTAAGCTCGCCCGTTCGCCAGACCGCTCTGCCGCGGAGCCGGGCGCCCCTCTCCGGAAACCTGGTTTCTTAGGTAGGCCTTAATAAACAGGTCCAGCTCGCCGTCCATCACCGCCTGCACATTGCCCACCTGCTCTCCGGTCCGGTGATCCTTTACCAAAGTATAAGGTTCGAAAACGTAAGAGCGGATTTGGCTCCCCCAGGCGATCTCCTGCTGCTCCCCGCGCAGGGCGTTTAGCTTCGCTTCCTCTTCTTTGCGCTTAAGGTCGAAGAGCTTAGCCTGGAGGATGCGCATGGCCGTGAGGCGGTTGGCATGCTGCGAACGCTCGTTTTGGCACGTAACCACGATGCCGGTGGGAAGGTGGGTGATGCGCACGGCCGAGTCCGTCTTGTTCACGTGCTGGCCGCCGGCGCCGCCGGAGCGAAAGGTATCGATCCTCAGATCCTCCGGCCTGATCTCCACCTCCATCTCCTGGTTCACCTCCGGGATGACATCCAGAGAAGCGAAGGAGGTGTGGCGGCGGCCGGCGGCATCAAAGGGCGAGTGGCGCACGAGGCGGTGGACGCCGCGCTCGCCCTTGAGGTAGCCGTACGCGTTGGGCCCGCTCACCAGGAAGGTAGCGCTTTTAATACCCGCTTCTTCCCCGGGAAGGATATCCCAGAGCTCCACCTTAAAGCCGCTCTTTTCCGCCCACCGCGTGTACATGCGAAGGAGCATTTGGGCCCAGTCCTGGGCTTCGGTGCCGCCCGCGCCGGCATGAATGGAAAGAATGGCGTTGTTCCGGTCGTACGGGCCGGAAAGGAGCGTCTCCAGCTCAAGGTCCTCGTAGCGGCGCCGGAGCTCGGCCAGTTCACGGGCCACTTCCCGCGCCGTCTCCTCGTCGTCCGCTTCTTTTCCCAGCTCGCAGAGCACGGTCAGATCCTCGGCCGCCTTCACCAAGCTCTGGTAACGTTCTACCTTCTCCTTAAGGGCGCCGAGCTCCGGCATAATCTTCTCCGCCCGGGAAGGGTCGTCCCAGAAGCCGGGCCTGGCTATCTCTTCTTCCAGCTCGCGGATCCGGGCCTCTTTCCCGGGAATGTCAAAGGGAAACACCCATTTCCCTGATTTCTTCGGAAAGGGTACTGAGTTCGCGCTCCAAGTCGTCGTAAAGCAGCATGTCTACCACTCCTTTATTCTTTCTCTGTTTAAAGCAAAGCAGGCAAGTTTACGCCTGATCCCGCCCGCAGCATTTCTTGTACTTCTTGCCGCTCCCGCAGGGGCACGGATCGTTGCGCCCGATCTTTTTGCCCTGCCGCCGGAACGGTTGCTGCGGGCCGCTTTCGGCGTTGGTGCTCACGTTGCGGAAGGCGCTGCGGCGTTCGGGAGCGCGCTTTTCCACGCGCACTTTAAAGAGGTAACGAACGGTATCTTCCTGAATCCGGGCCACCATGCCTTGGAACATCTCGTACGCCTCGCGCTTGTACTCCACCAGGGGGTCGTGCTGGCCGTACGCCCTGAGGCCGATCCCTTCGCGCAGGCCGTCCATGTTGTCCAGGTGTTCCATCCACTTGCTGTCTACCACGCGCAGGAGCACCACGCGCTCGAGCTCGCGCAGCGTTTCGGCGCCGATCTCGGCTTCGCGGGCCGCGTAGAAGTCTTCTATCTTTTTCCTCAGAAAATCGACCAGTTCCGCCCGCGTCTTCCCCTTAAGGTCTTCCAGAGTAAGCATGCGCGGCGGGAAGAAGGTCTGCTCGAGGGCGGTGAGAAGCCCGCTGAGGTCCCACTCTTCCGGCACCAGGTGCTCGCTGCAATAGGTGGTGATTAGGTCGTCCAGCACGGCGCGCGCCATGCTCAAGATGGTATCGCGATGGTTGTCCCCCAGGAGCACCTCGCGCCGCTGCCGGTAGATGACCTCGCGCTGGGTGTTCATCACATCGTCATATTCCAGGAGCTGCTTTCTGATTTCGAAGTTCTTGGCCTCTACCTTTTTCTGGGCGTTTTCCACCGCCCGCGTAAGAAGCGGGTGCTCGATGGGCTGGTCTTCCTCCAGGCCCAGGCGCTCCATGATCTTGGCGATGCTCTCCCCGCCGAAGAGCCTGAGCAGGTCGTCCTCCAGGGAAAGGTAGAAGCGCGAAGAGCCCGGGTCTCCCTGGCGGCCGGAACGCCCGCGCAGCTGGTTGTCGATGCGCCGCGCCTCGTGCCGCTCGGTACCGATGATGTGCAGCCCGCCCAGCGCCACCACCTGGTCGTGCTCGGCATCGGTCTGTTTTTTCATTTCCCGGTAAATGGCCTGGTACGTCTCACGGTCGACTTCCTGCGGGTTTTTGCCCTGGCGAATTAGTTCGGCACGGGTGAGGAAGTCCGGGTTGCCACCGAGGAGGATGTCGGTCCCGCGGCCGGCCATGTTGGTGGCGATGGTCACCGCCCCCAGCCTACCGGCCTGGGCGATAATTTCCGCTTCTTTCTCATGGTACTTGGCGTTCAGCACCTGGTGGGGAATGCCGCGCCGCTTGAGCATGGCGCTCAGGCGCTCCGACTTTTCAATAGAAACGGTGCCCACCAGCACGGGCTGGCCGCGCTTGTGGCACTCGGCAATCTCCTCCACCACGGCTTTGAACTTGGCGGCCTCGGTCTTGTAGACCACGTCGGGGTAGTCCACGCGGATCATCGGCTTGTGGGTGGGGATTACCACCACGTCCAGGCCGTAGATCTTGCGGAATTCTTCCTCCTCCGTGGCCGCCGTGCCCGTCATACCCGCCAGCTTCTTATACATGCGGAAGAAGTTCTGGAAGGTAATGCGGGCCAGGGTCTGGCTTTCCTCTTTGATCTTTACCCCTTCCTTGGCCTCAATAGCCTGGTGCAGACCGTCGCTGTAACGGCGCCCAAACATAAGGCGGCCGGTGAACTCGTCGACGATAATCACCTGGCCGTCCTTCACCACGTAGTCCCGGTCGCGCTGCATGAGGACGTGGGCGCGCAGGGCCTGCAGCAGATAATGGGCCAGGTCCGCCCCTTCGCTTTCGTCGTAAAGGTTCGCCACGCCCAGCATCCGCTCCACCTTGGCCACGCCTTCTTCGGTAGGGGCCACGGTGCGGGCCTTCTCATCCACGGTATAATCCACGTCGCGCTTGAGCTGCGGAACGATGCGGGCGAACTTGTAGTAGAGGTCCGTGGACTGTTCCGCCTGGCCGGAGATGATGAGCGGCGTGCGCGCCTCGTCGATGAGGATGCTGTCCACCTCGTCGATGATGGCGTAGTTGAAGCCGCGCTGGACCATCTGCTCGGGGTAGAGCACCATGTTGTCGCGCAGGTAATCGAAGCCGAATTCGTTGTTTGTGCCGTAAGTGATGTCCGCGGCGTACGCCTCGCGGCGGGCGGCAAAATCCATATCGTGCAGGATGAGGCCTACGGAAAGGCCCAGAAACTTGTAAATGGCCCCCATCCATTCGCTGTCGCGCTTGGCCAGGTAGTCGTTCACCGTCACGATGTGCACGCCCTGGCCGGTGAGGGCGTTAAGGTAGGCAGGTAGGGTGGCCACCAGGGTTTTGCCTTCGCCCGTCTTCATCTCGGCAATGCGCCCTTGGTGAAGCACTATACCGCCCATGATCTGTTCGTCGAAGTGCCTGAGCCCCAGCGTGCGCCGCGATGCCTCCCGTACCACGGCGAAGGCCTCGGGGAGAAGGTTGTCTAAGGTCTCCCCCGCCGCAAGCCGTTCCTTGAACTCGGCCGTTTTCGCGCGCAGGGCCTCGTCCGACAAAGCCTGCATCTTCGGCTCAAAGGAGTTAACTTCCTCCACCTGCCGGGCCAACTTTTTGAGCTCACGCTCGTTATCGTCAAATATTTTCTTAAGAATCCCCAGCATAAAAACCACCTTCTCATTAGCTAGGGGACCAAGCCGGCTAGCAGCGCACTCGAGGTAGACTTTCACGCGTCTCTTTATTTTAGCATTTCGCCGGCGCGAAGACAATAGAAAAGGCGCCCCTGCCTAGGCACCCTCTTTGCGGCACACCGGGCCGTTGTAAGAAACAAATAGCTCTTTACCTCTTTCCCGCGAGGCAAGACCCCAGCGCATTCAGCACGGCCTGGGCCACCCCCACGGCTGCATCCCCAGTTACAAAGCTCGCTCCGGCCAGGTTCTCCTCGCGCACCGGCGTCACCGCCGCCACCGTAACCACCGCCACTGTGCGCCCGCCGACTTCGAGGAGCTTGAGCCCCTCCAGGGCAAAGGCTACCTCACCCTTTAAGTAGGCTTCTACCGCGTTTAAGGTGGCCGCCGCCACCAGGCGCAACCGGTTCTGCGCCGAGGCCGCCCCTTCCGCCTCCCCGGTGAAAAGCTCTCCTTCCACCTCCAGACCGACGCTGGAGCTCGCCCGAACCCCGTTTACCTTCAGGCTGACCCCCACTACCTTAAGCCAAGCCGCCGCTCCCGCCTGCCCCGTCTCCCAGTCCAATTGCGCTACACTCACCTTTTTGTGATCGATGGAAAGGTTGAAGTGCGCCATAAAAGTGGACTCGATATCCCGGACGATGTGCTTTGGGCTACGTCCCGTACCGGCCAGCACGTGGATCTCCTGAATCGTGCCCGCTTCGTCCAGCACCACCCGTGCCGAAATGACGTCCCGTATCTGGCGTAAGATGCCCTCTAACTCAGCTGCAGAAACTTCTTTCTTGGTGTCGGGCAAGTTCTTTCCTCCATTCTTTTGCAAGTTCTAAGCGTGCTTTGGGAGCGTGATTCCTAAGTTAAACCGTAGGGCTGGAAGGCTGTCGGGACGGGCGTGCCGGAAAGCAAGCGCGCGTTTTCACGCGCACGCCCAAAAACACTGCCCAAAAGTCGGTGTCATTGTTTAATTCGACCTTAGAAAGAATTTTCCTGCCCAATTCCCTCCCAACCTGTAATGATTGCAGTCAGATTTTTCGGCGCAAAGGAAAGCGCCGCCCGGTCAAATTTTGACCGGGCGGCCCTGGAGCCTAATATCTTCCGCCGCAGGTAGCGGACATGTTCTTAAAGAAGCAGGCGAACCTGTCACTCTTCATACGGTTCGATGAGGCCGTAGTTCCCGTCGCGGCGGCGGTAGATCACGTTGACCTCTTCCGTTTCGGCGTTGCGGAAAACGAAGAAGTCGTGGCCGAGAAGATTCATTTGCAGTATAGCTTCGTCCACCGGCATGGGTTTAATGGGGAAGCGCTTGGTCCGCACCAGGCGCGGCTCGTCATCCGCCCTGGCCGTTGGGGCGGCGGCCATACCGGCAGCGATGTCGAGAACGCTGCCGTTCTTCACCTTGCGTGCCAGGCGGGTCTTGTATTTTTCAATCTGCTTTTCGAGTTTCTCGATAACCATATCGATGGAAGCATACATATCGCCGCTTGAGACCTCGCCTCTAAGCAGCCGGCCGCCGACCGGCGCCGTAACCTCCACCATGTGCCGTTCGCGCTCGACACCTAAAGTAACGGTGGCCTCGGTGATGTCGTCAAGGAGCTTGGCGAGCTTGCCCACCTTCTTTTCGACATAGTCGCGCAGGGCAGGGGTGACTTCGAGGTTTTTTCCGCGGATGGTGATCCGCATTCCTGGACACTCCTTTCAGCATAACGCGGCTCTAGTATAAGTATTCCCTGCGCCCGAGGAAAATCCTTCCCGCGGGTGCAAGCTAAAAATGCCCCTTTTAAGGGGCAGGGGAAAGTTCTAGGCAGCGCCTGGGCAGCCAAAACGCTCGGCTCCTTGTTTTGTGCCGCTCGCCAAAATGGCCTTGCGAAGTTCAGAAACGCCGGGCCGGAGCTCTAGAGGATTTTACTCAGAAAGGCCTGCGTGCGCTCGTTCTTCGGGTTCTGGAAGATCTCCTCCGGCTTCCCCTCTTCGACGATTCTCCCGTCGTCCATAAAGATGACCCGGTCGCCCACCTCGCGGGCAAAGCCCATCTCGTGCGTAACCACCACCATGGTCATGCCGTCCCGGGCCAGCTGCTTCATAACGTCCAAAACCTCGCCGATCATCTCCGGGTCAAGCGCCGACGTCGGCTCGTCAAAGAGCATCACCTTGGGCCGCATGGCCAGCGCCCGGGCAATGGCCACGCGCTGCTGCTGCCCGCCGGAGAGCTGGCGCGGATAGGCGTCGGCCTTCTCGGAAAGCCCCACCTTCGCCAGGAGCTCGCGGGCGATCTCCTCCGCCTCGGCCGCAGGGAGCCTCCGCACCTTCCTCGGCGCCAGGGTGATGTTCTCCAAAACCGTCATGTGCGGGAAAAGGTTGAAGGACTGGAAGACCATTCCCACCTCCTGCCGCACCCGGTTGATGTTGGTCGCCGAGTGGTTGAGCTTGATCCCGTCCACCACAATTTCGCCTTCCGTCGGCTCCTCCAGGTAGTTGATGCAGCGAAGGAGGGTGGATTTCCCGGAGCCGCTCGGGCCGATGATCACCACCACCTCGCCCTGCTCCACTTTGTTCGTGATGCCCTTGAGCACGTGCAGGTGCCCGAAGTACTTGTGCACGTTCTTAAGCTCGATCACCTTTAGCCAACCTCCTTTCCATGCGCCGCACGACCAAACTGAGCGGCAGGGTAAGGGCCAAGTAAATCGCGCCTACGGTGATGTAAATCGGAAAGGGTTCGGCCTTTCTCCCCACCATCATTTGCCCGTAGCGCATGAGCTCGGGCACGGCAATGGTAGACATCAAGGCGGAGTCCTTAAGGAGGGTTATAAACTCATTACCCAGCGCCGGCATGATGTTGCGGAAGGCCTGGGGAAGGATGATATAGCGCATCGCCTGGGCGAAGGTCATCCCCAAAGAACGGGCCGCCTCCGTCTGGCCGCGGTCGATGGACTGGATTCCGGCGCGCACGATCTCCGACACGTAGGCGCCGCTGTTGAGGCTGAAAGCCAGCCAGCCGGCGAGCATCGGCGGCAGGTTTACGCCGATGGCCTGCGGCAGCGCGTAGTACACCAGCACGAGCTGCACCAAAAGCGGCGTGCCGCGGATGAACTCCACGTAAATAGTGGCCGGCCAGAAAAGAAGCGGGTTTTTGGCCAGCCTGGCCATGCCCACGAAAGTACCGATGATAAGTCCGGTTAGCACGGAAAGAAGGGTGATGGTTACGGTTACTCTTACCCCGATAAAAAGCAGGGGCAAAATCGGCGGCACCACTGACCAATTCATCCTGCAGCTTTCTCCTCTCACCCGCCCGGGAAAACATGCACAGGCGGCCGGCGGGCGTCAGGCCCGCGGGCCGCCACCGTATTTCCGGCGGTGCTTAGTTTACTTAAACCACTTGTCGTAGATCTTCTGGTAAGTGCCGTCTTCCTTAAACTTCTTGAGAGCCGCGTTGATCTTGTTTAGAAGCTCCGTATCTTCTTTCCGGAGCGCAATGCCCGTGTACTCGGCGACAAAGGGTTTCTCGCTCACCAGCTTCACTTTGTCGCCGTGCTTGGCCACATACGGGAGAGCCACCGGCACATCCACCACTACCGCATCGATGTTGCCGTTCTGCAGATCCACGAAGGCCTGCGGGTAGTTATCGTAGCGCTTGATCTCCTTGATGGCGATCTTGCCGAACTGGCCCGTGCCTTCCTGCATGGCGGTGCAGATCTCGTCGGCCGTGGTGCTGATCTGCACGCCGACCTTCTTTCCGGCCAGGTCCTTCTCGCTCTTAATCTGGTCGTAATCCTTCCTGACCATGATCACCTGCCCAGCCTCAAAGTACGGGTCGGAGAAGTTCATCGTCTTCTTCCGCTCCTCGGTGATCGTCACGCCCGAGATGATCACGTCGTACTTCTTGGACTGCAGCCCGGCAAAGATCGTCTCCCAGGCCACATCCACGAACTCCACCTTCATGCCCAGTTCCTCGCCTAAAGCGTTCGCCAGGTCTACGTCGAAGCCCTCGAACTCGCCCTTGTCGTTGACGCTCTCAAAAGGCGGGAAGGCCGCGTTGAAACCGACCCTTAAGACCGGCTGCTCCGCTCCCTGCTGCGCCTGGCCCTGCTCCGCCGGCTTCTCTGCCTGCTCGTTCGCCGCGGGCTTTTGCTCGGACGCCGGCTTGGAGCTGCAGCCGGTCACGAGAAGCGAAACCGCAACGAGAAGAACAAGGCCGAGGACAAACCACTTTTTCACCGTTTGAACCCCCTATTCGCGTTAGTGCCGAACTACCTGCTCATCATTATACACGCCGCAGCATAATATTACAAGACCTAATTTTAGCCGGTTGGTGCTTTTACACGATGCCGTCGAAGTCACCTTCATTCCCCACAGGCCTCAAGGCACAGCAAACTGCCGTGAAAGGGCTAAGGCTTATTGGCCACGAGGACAGGCCGTCCCCGGTATTGCCCCGGACTTACGGCCTGTTCCCACACCTCACTTGTGGATAATGTGGATAAACCTGTTGAAAACTTTTTCTTGGGGAACTTTCTCTGTGGACAAAGTTGGGGAGAGCCGCGCGGGCCATGTCGAGGTCCCACGAAGGGTCCCGGTCCATGTCGGTACCGTCAGCACCATGACTTTCTTGGCGGGCAAACCTCCCGCCTAGAGCGCAAAACAAAAAGCCGGGCATACGCTGCCCGGGCTAATCGTCCTTGGAATCGGCTCCGCTACCTTACGGTCGCCACCTGCATCGCCTGGTAGCACTCGCGGCAATACACAGGGCGGTCGTTGCGCGGCTTAAACGGCACCTGGGTGGGCTGGCCACAATTCGCGCAGACGGCGTCGTACATCTCCCGCGGGGCCCTGCCGGCGCCGGTGCGGGTGGCGTTGGCCTGCTTGCGCGCCTGTCGGCATTCGCGGCACCGCGAGGGCTCGTTGGTAAAGCCCTTCTCTGCGTAAAACTCCTGCTCACCCGCCGTAAACACGAACTCCTTGCCGCAATCCCGACAGGTTAACACTTTGTCCTGAAAGGCCATGCGAAAAAATCCCCTCACTTTGGATTGATTACCATAGCTTAGCTGACCTGGTCTTTGCCCCCACACCCGCCTGCTGGAAGTCTCGCTCCGGGCCCCTCGCCCCTCACTACCCCTTCTCTCCAGGCCGCTTGGAAGGCCTCTCGGCACCGGCCACCCACCGGCCCTTCGCCTTCCCGCGCTCCCAGGCAGGACTTACTCCTAAGCCGCCCCATGCTCGGCAGGCCCTTACCTGCCTTACGTGGATCGTTTCGCCCGCGGCTGGCATCGATTTTCAACCACAGACCTAAGCCAATGGTAGTCTCATTATAGAGCACCCGGCAGAAAAAAGCAAGCAGTTTTAGGAAGATTTTGAGCCAGCTACTTCTCTCCGCCGGCCGCCCGCCCTGCGCCGGCACTCTGCACCGCCTGCCCCCACGCCTCGCGCAGCCCGGAAAGAAGCTCGGCCACCTCCTGCACCAAAGCGGCATCTTTTTTCACGTTGGCCTCGATCAACCGCCGCTCCATGTATTCATAGAGGTTGTAAAGGTTTTGCGCGATGGGCCCGGCCTCGAAGTTGAGCGAGCTCATAAGCTCCGCCACCACATCCTGAGCCTTAAGAAGCAGCCGGTGGCCGTCCTCCAGCCTGCCGCCCTTGAGCGCCTCCTCCGCCTCCTTTAGAAAGCGGATCGCCCCGTCGTAGAGCATGAGAAGAAGCTGCCCGGGCGTAGCCGTGGTCACCTGCATCTCCCGGTATTTCGCGTAAGGGTTAGACCCCAGCATAAAGATCACTCCCGGCTTTCTTAGAGTCTGCACACCCGCGCGGAAGATCTATACCTTCTTGTCTAGAAAGAGTCCGATCATCTCCCGAATGTGGGCCACAACCTCCAGCACTTCCGTGGGCGGGATCTCCCGTATCACTTCCTGCGTCTCGACGTCGATCACCTTCACCTGCATCCGCTCGCTCTCTTCGTGGTAAACAAAGCTGAGCCGGGCGTTTACCGCCCTGGCCGTTTTATCCAGAGCTTCCGTGGCCCGCTTTACGTCCTCCGGGCTAAGCTCCGTCCGCGCGCCGGCACCCGCCGCCCGCGCTTCCTCCTGGTCGGGCCCATCCGGCCTTCTCAGCGCCTCCGGCGCCCGCGTCGCCTCGCCGGCCTTCACCTCTCCCGCCTTACCCAGAGCCTCAATCTTCATACCCGCTCACCCACCTCCCATTCTTGAGACCGCAGCGCGGAC
>JASKLG010000061.1 GCA_030153805.1 Bacillota bacterium
GCCCTTCGGGCCTCAAACACCGCCCGCGCTTTCCCTCGCTCGCCTGCGTTCTTCTAATGGCGGTACGTAACGCGCCGTGCGGGGGATGGCCCTCGGCCTTGCCATCTTCAGCAGGAGCGCTCGTGCCGCGGGCAGTACCACCGGAGGGAGGAAAAGCTCGGCCCTCCGGCATCCCCCTGCGGCGCGAACGACCTGACAAATGCTCGTGAGCTAAGGATGGGGGAGAAGTCAATTGAAACCGCTGCGACTCAGCTTTTCCGGACTACATAGCTACCGGACGATGCAGGAGGTGGACTTTACCGTTCTCGGCGCCGCCGGCCTTTTCGGCATTTTCGGGCCCACCGGCGCGGGAAAGTCCACGATTCTCGACGCCATTACCCTGGCCCTATATGGCAGCGTGGAACGGGCCAAAGGGGGGAAAGCCGGGATCATCAACCAACTGGAGCCGGCCCTTTTTGTTTCCTTTACTTTTGCTCTGGGCGCGGAAGTCTGGCGGGTGGAGCGCGAGTACCGGCGGGATAAAAACGATCCGGCGGCGGTGCGCGTGCAGCAGGCGCGCCTCATAAAGGTCGAGCCGGTTGGGGAACAAGTGGTGGCTTCCACCGCCACCGAGGTTGATGCCAAAGTGGTGGAGATCCTCGGTCTGCGCCGCGAAGACTTTACCCGCGCCGTGGTCATTCCTCAGGGAAAGTTCGATGCCTTCCTGCACCTTACGGCCGGAGAACGCGCCCGGATGCTGGAGTATATTTTTAACCTTGGTGACTACGGCGATGTCCTGGCCGAGCGTGCCAGGGAGGTGAAGGCGACCTGCGAAAAAAAGCTGGAAGCGGTGATCGGGGAAGAGAAGGCGCTGGGCGATGCTTCGCCGGAAGCGGTGGCCCGGGCGAGGGCGGCCCTCAGGGAAGCTGAAGCCAGGCTGAGCCGGCTGGAGGAAGAGGTGCGCACTCTGCAAGAGCGTTTTGGCGCCCTCGAGGAGGTGCGGCGGCTCTTCGAAGAGCGGGAGAAGGCCCTGGCTCTTCTCGCCTCGCTTGAGGCCGAGATGCCAAAGCAGGAGAAAAAGCGGGCGGCGCTCGCTGCGGCGGAGAAGGCGGAACCTTTGCGCCCGGTCCTGGAACGGGAAATGAGGCTGGCGGAAGAAATACGCGCTCTTGAGGGGAGAGTACGTGAAGTTACGGCTTACCTCACGGCTGCGGAAAAGGAAGCGGAGGCGGCCGAGCGTGCCCGGGCTGCGGCTGAGGCCAAACAGGAGGCTTATCTTCCCGAGCTCATCAAGCGGGAGGCGGCACTGGAAGAGGCCGGTCGGCAGGCAGCTGAGCGTTCCCGGCTTCTTCAGGCCCAGGAAGAAGCGGAAAAAAGAAAGAAGGCCCTGGAGGCGGAGCTCAAAGCGGCGAAAAGAGAAGTTGAAAAGTATGAAGCGGACCTCAAGAGGTTGCACTCACTCTGGCAGGAAGTGGCGGCCGAACGCGGCCGGCTTAAGTTCGATCCGGAGCTGAGGGCGCGCCTGCAGCAGGCCAACGCCGTTCTCCTTACCCTTGAGGAGCGGGAGAAAGAGCTGGGCGTATGGGAGGAGAAGAGGCGCCGGGAGGAGGCGCGGGTGCGAGGGTTGACCGGTAAACTGCGCGCGCTTCTTGCAGAACGGCTGTCCCCAGAGACCGTGGCCGGCGTCGAACCCATCCCTGCGGCGGAGGCGGAAGTGCGGCGGGTGGAAGAAGTGTGGCGTGCCCGGCGCCAAGAGCGGGATGAGGCGTTTTTCCGGCACCAGGCTGCGGCCCTGGCCGCGACGCTAGAGCCGGGTGTGCCGTGCCCGGTTTGCGGCTCGCGGGAGCACCCTGCCCCGGCGCCGGCAGCCGCCGGCCGGGTAGATCTTACCCGCCTGGAAGAGGAAGTTGCCGCGGCGGAAGCCGGCCTCGAGGAAGCCCGGCGCTGGTACGAACGGGTACAAGGCCTGGCCGTGGAAGTGGAAGCTGCGCGGCGCTCTCTGGCCGACGCGGCGGCGGAGCGGGAGCGCGTCGCCGGCGAAGTGGAGGCCTTAAAGGCCCGCTTTGCCACTCTTGCGGGGGTCCTAGGCCGGGACGAGGTACGCCGGCAGCTGGAGGTGCTCGCGCGCGAAGATAAAATGCGGGCTGCTTTGGACAGGCGCCAGGCCGCCCTGGAAGAGGAGCGGGCGGAGATCGAAGCCCGGGGGAGGGAGCTTACGGCCAGGGTCAATTCACTGGAAGTGCGGCTCAGCGGACTTTCAGGCGAGATAAACGCGCGGGCGGCGCAGATTGCCGCTCTGGATGCCGAAATCCGGCGCGTGTGCGGCGAGGCCGCGCCCGAGGAGCTCCTCGCTAAAGTGCGCCGGGAGAGGGCAGCTTTAGAGGGGGCGATAAAGGCGGCGCAGGCGGCCGAACGGGAAGCCAAGGAGAAGGTGGCACACCTGGGACGGGAAGCGGCCGCAGCCCGAAGCAGCCTGGAAGCCCGGCAAACCGAAGCAGAGCGCCTTAAGGCAGAACTGCAAAATAACCTTAAGGAAGCCGGCTTCCCCGACCGGGCGGCGGCAGAAGCCGCTCTTCTTCCGGCTGCCGTCCGGAAGAATTATGAGGAAGAACTGGAGCGTTTCGACCGGGAGATTTACCGGGCCCGGGCCGAGTGCGAACGCCTTAAGGAGGTTTTGGCCGGGCGCAGTTTTAGCCCCGAAGAATGGAAGGCCTGCCGCGATGAGCTGGAACTTAAGGATAAGGAAAAAAACGCGGCCCACGGCGCCTTAGCGGTTAAGAAAAGCGAACTTTCTCGCCTTGAAGCCAACGCAAAGCGCTTTAAGGAGCTCGAAGAGGAAAGGCGCCACCTGCAGCGGCGGCGCGACTTGGCGGCGCTTCTCAGCCGCCTGGTGAGCGGGCGGCGTTTCGTCGAATTTCTGGCCGAGGAACACCTGGCCGACTTGGCGCTGGAGGCGTCCCGGCGGCTGGGGGCGCTCACCGGCCAGCGCTACGCCTTGGAACTCGGCGACCGGCTGGAGTTTGTCCTGCGCGACGATTTTGCCGGCGGGCAGCGGCGCCCGGTGACTTCGCTCTCGGGCGGCGAAACCTTCCTTACCTCCCTTGCCTTGGCCCTGGCTCTTTCTTCACAACTGCAACTAAAGGGCCGCTACCCCTTAGGCTTCTTTTTCCTAGACGAAGGGTTTGGCACCCTTGATGCCGAGAAGCTGGAGGTGGTGCTCCAGGCGCTGGAAAAGCTACGCCGGGGAGAACGCCTGGTCGGCGTGATCAGTCATGTCCCGGAACTAAGGGAACGGCTTCCCGTATACCTGGAAGTTCTCCCGGCCCAGCCCGACGGGACGGGGAGCAGACTCCGCCTGGTGCATACGTAACAGTGCTTTTTCCTAGCGGGAGCCTTCTTTCCTGCCGCTGGCGCCAGGCCTTTTTTCCGGCTTCCTTCCTGGTTTGGCGGCTGGAGAGGGAAGAAAAGCACGCTCGAGTTGGACTCGTAGATAGCCGTAGGTGATGGTGCCCATAAGAAGAAGTCCGGCAAACCCGGCAGCAGGGTAGAGGGTCCTGACAATGGTGGAGAAACCAAAACGAGCCAGAATGAAGGCGGCAATGCTGGCTAACACGGCCAGGGTGCGGTAGGAGCGGCTGTCCCGTTTGGTGAGCCGGGAGGTGAAGCCGTACAGGCTGGCCACCGCCGTGGTATACACCTCGGCGACGAGTACCAAACTGTAGAAGGTGCGGATATAAGGCGAAATGAGTCCGGCTACGGCGATCATCGGCACTTCCATGCCGGCCACTTGCGGTGCCACCGTGAGGATGGCGGCGGCGATGGCGAATACCCCCGCCCCCAGGCCCAAGCCGCCCCAGACGGCACCCAGGCGGACTGCCGCCGGGTCTCCGAGCGCTCCGAGCGGGGCGAGCACGGCTACGGAAAGGATGAGGTTGTAAGAAGTATAAAGCAACGCGGCCAGCGGCCAGTAGGGTACGGCCCTCTTAGCAGGATCGGTCCAGGCCAAGTTGGCCACCAGTCCCTGAGGCTCGGCCAGAATGGTAATAAAGCTGAGGCCGAGCACCGAGGTGAGGAGCACCGGGGCGACGAAGCTTATGGATTCAATTACCCTGGAGATACCGAGAAGCACCGTGACCAGCGTGAGCGAAAGTAGCACAGTACTTCCCACCAGGCTGGGGAGGCGGAACTGTTCCATGAAAATGGCTCCGGAACCGGCGGCCATGGTCACCAGGGCGCCGAAGAGGAAAAAGGTAATGATAAGATCCATTATCGTGCCGGCCCAGCGCCCCCCTGCTGCCTGAATAACCGGCAGGTGCGATTCGGCTTTGAGGGCATGCCCCAGCTCCATAACGGCCAGGCCGAAAAAAACAAAAAGGCCGGTGGCCAGGGCGATACCAATGAGACCCCACCCGCCGAAGGCCGAGAAAAACTGCAGCACTTCTTGCCCTGAGGCAAATCCTGCTCCGACCACGGTTCCCACGTAGGTGGCGGCAATGGTAAAGGGAGAAAGTTTCTTCGCCATATAAAGGCTCCTTTACAGCTCGTTATTACAGAAGCCCTGTGCGCGGCAACAGGGCTTCTTTTGCTTACGCTTTCATCACATTATCCTGGCGCTCACGGCCGCTTCCTTTTGGGACAAAGGTTTTGCAGCAGGTTTCCATACAACTTGCGGTCGGGGTGGGAGCAAGGGTCGCGGCCGTCGGCGCATCGATGTGGTCCGGGGCCTGGTTGGCAAAACTATCGGCGGTTACCATAATCATGTTGGCGTCGCAGCGGTTGCCGCTTTTCCAGTAGTGGCAGCTGTTTACGCTGCACATGATCTGTTGATTCTGGGCCATATTATCACCTCCGTCCTCTAGCATGGGAAGGGCCAAGAGAAATTATGCAACGAAAGCACTTTGCTTCTAAAAGCATTTTTACCGAATCACCACCCGGCCCAGCAGGAAAAGAGGCAGGGGTGCCTAATTACTTAAGGAGCAACCGGTTTTCCTTGCCTGCCGCGGTTTGAAGTCGGAAGGAGAGCCAATTATGGACGTGGATAGGATCCTCAGGTCAATTACTGCGCACCCATATTACCAGGGTCAGATAACTTACCGGCGGCACCTGCCCGGGCGTCCGGCGGCTTACGCTGAGCCGGCCGGGCCTCTGCCGGCCGAGCTTAAGGCCAGCCTGGAACGGGCCGGGGTAAAGCGGCTCTACACCCACCAAGCGGCGGCGCTGGATGCCGCCCGGCGCGGAGAGAACATAGTGGTGGTAACGCCCACCGCTTCCGGCAAGACGCTCTGTTACAACCTGCCCGTTTTGACAGAACTCCTGACCGACCGGGAGGCCCGCGCCCTCTACATCTTTCCTACCAAGGCCCTCACCCAAGACCAGCTTAACGCCGTGCAGCGCTTCCGCCTTGCGCCGGCTGCCGTTTATGATGGTGATACGCCGGACGCGGCTAAAGCCGAGATTCGGGAGAACGCCCGCATTATCCTTACCAACCCTGACATGCTGCACCTGGGGATCTTGCCCAATCACCTTAAGTGGCACAATTTTTTGGCGCACCTTAGGTTTGTCGTCATCGACGAAATCCACACCTACCGGGGCGTGTTCGGCACGCAGGTGGCGCACACCCTCCGCCGTCTGCGGCGCCTGGCGGCGCACCACGGCGCTGATCCGCAGTTCATCCTCACCTCGGCCACTATTGCCAACCCGGCCGAGCATGCCCAGCACCTGACGGGGCTGCCGGTGACCCTCATCGAAGGAAGCGGTGCCCCGCAGGGCGCGCGGGACTTCCTCTTTTGGCGCGTACCGCAGCATACCACCTACCTGCGCGAAGTAGTGTGGCTCCTCGAGGTGCTCCTTGAAGAGCAGGCGCGCACCATTGCCTTCGCCCGTGCCCGCCAGGTAGTGGAGCGTATTTTGCGCCAGGTGCGCCGCGAGATCGCGCCTCCTCTGGCGGCGAGGCTTACGGCCTACCGCGGCGGCTACTTGGCGGCGGAGCGGCGCGAGATTGAGCTTGAGCTTTTTTCTGGACGGCTTTTAGGAGTGGTGGCTACCAACGCGCTGGAACTCGGCATCGACGTGGGGGAGATGGAGGTCTGCCTCATTGCCGGCTACCCGGGAACCATCGCTTCCACCTGGCAGCAGGCGGGGCGGGTGGGCCGGCGCGAGCGCGACTCTTTAGTTATTTTCATTGCCGTGGCCAACCCCCTGGACCAATATTTCCTGCGCCATCCGGAGGCGTTTTTTGAAAAACCGACGGAAAGCGCCCTCATCGATACGGCCAACCCGTACCTGCTCTTAGGGCAGGCCCGTTGTGCCGCCCAGGAGCTGCCGCTCACTCCGGCCGACCTTGCCCTCTGGGACCCGGTGCTGGTAGATCTCCTTACCATCCTGGAGGAGGACGGCCAGGTGATGCGGGCCGACGGGCGCTGGTTCTACACGGGACAGGATTACCCGGCAGAGAAGGTGAACCTGCGCACTACCGGGCGCACCTTTCAGCTCCGCGACCGGGGGGAGAAGAACCGGTTGGTGGGCACCATGGACGGGCACACCGCCTTTTCCGAAGCTTATCCCGGGGCCATCTACCTGCACCAGGGCGAGACCTACCGGGTGGAGGAGCTGGACATTCCCGGCGAGACGGCTTATCTCCGCCGGGTAGACGTGGATTATTACACCATGGTGGGGCGGGAAAAGAGCACGGAGATTTTAGAGACGCTTTCGGAAAAAGAACTTTACGGCCACCGCTTCGCCGTGGGGAGGCTCCGGGTGCGCACGCGCGTTACCGGTTATATTAAAAAACACGAGCTCACCGGCCAGGTGCTGGGCGGGGAGAGTTTGTCTTTGCCCGAAGAGGTCTTGGAGACGGTGGGCATGTGGTTTTGTCCGAGCCCGGAGCTTACCGCCCAAGTTAAGGCGGCGGGGCTGGACCTTATGGGCGGGCTACACGCCGTAGAGCACGCCGCGATTGCCCTTCTACCTCTTTACGCCATGTGCGACCGGAGCGATGTGGGCGGGCTTTCCACCGTCCTTCATACGCAGACTGGGGAGCCGACGGTGTTTATTCACGACGCCTATGAGGGTGGGGTGGGGTTTGCCGAGAAAGGCTATGAAAAGGCCGAAGAACTTCTCGCCGCCACGCTGGAGGCGGTGGCGGCTTGCCCCTGTGAGAACGGCTGCCCGAGCTGCATCCATTCGCCCAAATGCTCCAACTTCAACCGCCCGCTGGATAAAGAAGCGGCAATCCTCATCCTGCACGGGCTTTTGGGCCGCACGTACGAGCCGGCGGCCTCGAACGGGATGAAGGCCCTGGAGCGGGCGAACTTAACCCGCCTTTTAGGGCGCCTGAAGGGGGCGACGTTATGAGCCTTTTTGAGCGGCTGGCTAGGCTTCGCGCGACGCGGGGAGAGGCTGCAGCGAGGCCGGAGGCTGCCTGCAGCGCACCTGCGGCAGCCCGCCCCACACCTGGAAGTTTTCAAGGGAGTATGGCGGCCCGCGAAGGGGCGCCGGGGGTAAGGGCCTTCGCACGCCGGTCGCCGGTGCCGGCTGCCCGTTTCGGAGCCTCTGAGGTCCAAACCGCCTGCGGTTCCTTCTGCCGCCGGGCGCGCCCGCTGGCCGTCGCTCCCCCGGCCTTCCTGGGCCGGCCGGAGCGGATTCTGACCAACCTAAAGCTCGTCTGGGGCGTAGGGCCGGTTACGGAAGCGGCCCTCAAAGCTCAAGGGGTGAGGAGCCTCACCGACCTTCAGGAACATCCGCGCTGGGGAGAAGAGGCACGGCGCGTGCTCGCGCTCATCAGTGCCCGCCGGGCGGCCGAACTCAGGCGGCGCGGGGCGAGCGATGCGGAGATCCTCGGCCTTTTCCGGCCGCACGAGGTGGCCTGTCTGGACATCGAAACTACCGGCCTTTGGGGCAACCAGCCGCTTTTTCTGGTCGGGCTTTTGCGGTTGGAGGGGGAACGTCCCGTTCTGGAACAGCTCTTTGCCCGCCACTACTCGGAGGAGAGGGCCCTCCTAACCTACCTGGCGGAAGTTCTGGCAGAGGTGAAGGCGCTCGTCACCTTCAACGGTAAGCGCTTTGACCTTCCTTATATCGAGCAGCGCTTTATTTATCACGGCCTGCCGCAACCGGAGGAGCTTTTTCATGTGGACCTTTACTTTCATGCCCGGCGCCTACCGCAGAACCTGCCGAATCACCGCCTGGTTACGCTGGAGGAGTATCTTTTGGGGATGGAGCGCGAGGGAGACGTGCCGGGCTACCTGGTGCCAAGCATCTATCACCGCTTTGTTGAGACGGGCGAGCCGGAGCTTCTCCTGCCCGTCCTGGAGCACAACGCCCAGGATGTGCTTTCCCTGGCCCGGCTGCTTCACCTGGTAGGGCGGGAAGGGGGTAGAGGCTGTGCCGATGCCGTCCGGTCGGGTTGAACGCTTAAAGGAAGCCTTGAGCGCGGCGCTGGCCGGCTTAAGCAGAGAGCGTACCTACGGCGAGGCCCTGGCGGCGCTGGCCCAGGGCCTCTTTCTCTGGCGGTTTGAATTAAACGCGGGCCCTGAAGAGCTGGCCGCCTGGGGCGGGCCCTTTGCCGTGCCGGCTTGGTGCGGGCGTGCGCCTGAAGCGGTGCGCACCCTACAGGCGGAGCTTACGGAGCTCGCTCCATCTAACGAGGAGCTCGGCCTGGCCCTGGAGGCGCTGCACTGGGAGCGCGGGGGCGAAAAGAACAAAGAACGGGGCGCCTTCTACACCCCACCCCAGCTGGCCCGTTTCATGGCGCGCCTCGCCCTCAGGCTGTATTTTCAGGAACTGGCGCAGCCCCGTAGCTCCGGCCGGCAGCCGGGTGCGCCGGTGCGACTTCCGCCGGAGTTCTGCCTGGCCGATCCGGCGGTGGGGGCCGGGGCCTTTCTTGCCGCCGCCCTGGCCGAACTCGGCGCTCTTCCCGCCGACTTAAGAGGCGGGCAGAGCACGCTGGAAATTCTCTCGTGCCTGGCGGGGCGGGACCGCGATCCGGAGGCGGTGTACCTTACCCGCGTGCGCCTCTGGCTTCTGGTAGCGGAGGAAGTGGCCCGCCGCCGCTCTTTCCCGGCCCTGGCCGCCGTTCGTACAGGAGACAGCCTGCGCGAAGAGCCGGAGCCGGCCGACATCATCCTGGAAAACCCGCCTTACCTGCGCCAAGAAAGCTTGAGCGCGGAGGAAAAAGATGCTCTGGCGGCGCGCTTCGGCCGCGTCGTGCCCCGGCAGTCCGACCTTTATGCCTATTTCCTGGCCAACCTCAAGAATGAACTTAAGCCGGGTGGGGTGGCCGTCTTGGTAACGCCTGTGGCCTGGCTGGAGGTGGACTACGGGCGTGCGCTCCAGGAAGAACTCCTCAGGAATTTTGAGATCCCCCTCATCATCACTTCGGCCTGTGAGCGCTGGTTCAGCCGGGCGGCCGTCCACACCGCAGTGAGTGCCTTCATCCGGCCGGAGGAGGTGGGCCGGCGGCTCAGGCCGCGGCGTCCGACGGCTCTGGTGAGTCTAAACCGGCCCCTCGCTGTGGCGGCAGACGAATTAGTGGCCACCGGCGGCCGGTTCCCTCCGGGGTGGAGCGTGGGCGAGACCTTCCGGGCGGTGAGCGTGCCGAGGACGGAGCTCGCCACCCTTACCCGGCGGCAGAAACCGGTGCGTGCCCGCTGGGGAACGCTCCTCAGGGCGCCAGGAGCCTATTTTGCCCTGCATGCTGCCGCGCCGGACGCCTGGGTGAGTACAGGGGAAGTGGCCGAGGTTACACGGGGTTTTACCAGCGGTGCCAATGCCTTTTTCTTCGTTCGTGATGTCACGGAGGAAGTTGAGCCCTATGTGCTTGCGGAACTCGGGGTTACTGCCGGAAGTGGCCTTAGGGTGATTGCGGCCCGGGGCGGGCGGCGTCACTTTACCGTGGAAGAGCGTTTTCTTTTTCCCCTGATTAAATCGCCGCGGGAGGTAGCAGGCTATACCATCCGCGAGGAAGAACTTACTTGGCGGGTGCTTCTTTTGCCGCCGGATGAGGAATATGTGCGGGACCTCCGGGTTGCCGAGTACATCCGCTGGGGGGAAAGGGAGGGCTTCGGCCGGCGGGCCACCACGCGCTCCCGCACCTTTTGGTGGAGCCTGCCCAAGCTTCTGCCGCCTCAGGTTTTGGCGCGGCAGTTCTACGACCGGCGTTTCAACTTTCCTTACAACCCGGGTGCTGCCCTCTGCGACCACACCTTTTATTACCTCACCGGCTGCGCCGACCCGGAGCTTTTTGCGGCGCTTTTAAACAGCACCTTGACTTATTTTCACGTGGAGCTCTGGGGCCGCTCCAACATGGGGGACGGAGTCCTCACCTTTTACGGTCCGGAACTTGCCGACCTGCCACTGCCGCGACCGGAGCTTTTTGCAGGAGAGCGTGCCCGTGAACTGAAGCGCCTTTTCCGCCGTCTTTCGGCTCGAGAGGTTTTACCGATTGAAGAAGAAGTGGAGAAGAGCGACCGGCGCGACCTGGACCTTATCGTCCTGGCCGGACTGGGACTTACGGGCCTCAACGCCGTTTCCCTTCTGGCCGAAGTTTACAGTGCCCTTACCCGCCTTGTGGCCGAGCGCCTGGAGCGCTCGCGCAGGACGGCGCCCGGGGCCGAAGAACGATGATGGGCGGGAGCTGAGACCGTTTCTTTCTGCGGCCGTTTGCCCGAAGATAATTCTTGAGCGCCGAAGTTTTCTTCTGTAAATTAGTACGCTGGTGTAACGCCTGCCAGGATTCTCCTCTTGTTATGCCCCCGGTTCGGGGGTATAATATTATTACCGAACATATGTTTTGGGTGAGGGGTTATGTGGGTAGTTCACGGTCA
>JASKLG010000062.1 GCA_030153805.1 Bacillota bacterium
CACCCTGCGGGACTCTTTGGCGCTCAAGAAGATTTCTCCTCTCATAGTGACATTTTCTCAGTCCCATTACAGGGTGACAATATCACAGTCCGGTGACACATGGGAAAACAGGGGGTTGACTAAAGCCGCTTTAGATGCTATAATTCCTCTTGGCAATGGCACGTGGCCCTATCGTCTAGTGGCCTAGGACGCCGCCCTCTCACGGCGGAAACTGGGGTTCGACTCCCCATAGGGCTACCAAAAAGAGGGCGCACGTCTTCATCACGAGAGGGATGAAGACGTTTTTGTTTTTGTGTTGAGTAATACTGCTCCTAGGGAACGGAGGAAGGAGAATTGGGCCGTCCCGGCGCAGTTCTAGAGAATGACTTCGCCGGCGACGGCCCGGGGCACCAGGTCGAAAACGTCTGGCTTCAGGCAATAGGCGATATCAGCTTCCAGCCCTAAAGAGACGAGATACTGGTAGTGACCGGCGTGGGCGATAAGTTCGCGCAGGTTGCTGCGGTGGGTTTCGTAGAGAACCAGAGAGGTGTAGGCGAGATCGTCCAGTTCGAGCCCGGGAGCGAGCTTTTTGAGGTGGGCGACGATCAAGCCGGCGCAGGCAACGTCGTCCAAGGAAAAACGACCTCGCGTCCCTGAACATACGAGGGCGGCATCCCGGCCGAGCTGAGCTAGAGTGCGGGCCACCGCCTGGGCGTTAAGAAAGGCACCGGTGAAAAGCGGTTCTACCTGCTTTAATGCGGCCAGGGCGCGCGTACCGTTGGTGGTAGTTAGAACGATAGTCTTGCCGGCCACTTTTTCCGGAGTGTATTCCAGGGGAGAGTTGCCTAAGGCAAAACCGGGAATCGGCAGGGCGCGACGTTCGCCGCCGCAGAGTGCTGTACCGGGCGGAAACGCGGCGGCGAGTTCCTTGGCTTCTTCTACTTCAGCTACGGGCCGAACGGATCGTGCACCGTGCGCCAGAGCCGTTATCATAACGCTCGTGGCGCGCAGCACATCGATAACGACCGCCGGGCCGGCGATTCCGGCAGGAACGAGGGTAGGTAGGGCGTAAACAGTTACTTTCATCGGACGGGCTCCTTTTCTAATAGGCGGCACTGAGGTTTTCTACTCCCAGTTGAAACTACCTACCGGGCGGTTTGCGGCAGGCGAGGTTTAAGCGGTGTGAAGTATTCGGCGAGCAGCCGGTAAAACTCAGGCGTAGCATAACCCAGGCGCCAGAAAGCTACTCCGGCCAGGCCTTTTTCCCGTACCAGGTCGAGTTTGGTCCGCAGGCTGGCCGTATTTTCATACCATACCGTGTGGTCCTGGCCTTTTTCGTCCTTGTAGGTGAAGTAGGGGAGGGCGGCGCTTTCATCCCATTTTACTTCGGGCCGGTAGCGGCTTAGGATGTCGTCCAGGTAGGACACGTAGGCATCCAGGCCGTTTCGGGCGAAGAGGATGGTGCGCCGGCCGGCCGGGGACCAATCGTAACCGTAAAGGCCCAGGCCCAAAAGGACTTTTTCGGCCGGGATGCGCTTTAATGTGTAGTCAACCACTTCGCGCACCCAGGGAAGTGGCGTCTGCGGGCTGGGCACGCTCGGGGACTTGTCGTAGGCCATAATAACCACCTGGTCGGCTGTACGGCCGAGGGCCTCATAATCATAAGCCCGGTGCCAACCGGTTTCCGTTCGCGCAGGCAAAGATAAAGCGAGCTTTTTCCCTTGGGCCTTAAGAGTTTTTCCTAGCCTTTCAATAAATGAGGTAAGTGCCGGACCGTCTCCCTCGCGCACCATCTCAAAGTCGATGTTCACGCCGGTAAAGCCTTCGCGCGTAAGGAGGTCGACGATGTCGGCAATAAGTTGGTCTCCCAGCGCCCGATCATTCAGGACTTGGTGCAGCTTATCGGGAACGTTTTCAAAAACCAGGGCATAGGTTTCCACACCCGCCCGGGCGGCTACAGTAAGCGGTTCCCGGTAGCCCTCGGGTACGGAGATGCCGCGCGAGGCTGCCTGCCCGGTAAGGCGGCCTTTTTCGTCCAGAGTGTACCACTTAAATGCCGTTCCGGAAAGTTCACCATAATTCTCCATAAAGTCCGGGTAGGAGCGCGAGAAGTAATAGCCGAGTACGTAAAGCGGTGTAGGACCGGTGGAAATAGTGACGGTGCGGGTGGCGTTATCCCACGCCACCTGTGCGCCGAAGGCCTGGCTGAAAAAGCGCAGGGGAACTAGGGTGCGGTTTTGTCGCACCACGGCTGGAACATCAAGGGGTACAGGGCTTCCGCCTACGTTGGCCGTGTGGCTGCCGATCTTAAACTCTACTACCAGGGTCCCGCGCTCGGCGCGTACCAGCCGCTGGGCGTTGTCCCAGTGTACCGCAACTCCAAGCGCTTCCCCGATGGCCCGAAAGGGGACCAGGGTTCGCCCGCCTTCTATAATGGGGGGAACGTCGAAACTAAGCGGCCGGCCGTTGAGGAGCACGCGGATGGGGGCTGCTGCGTTGGCGTGCGTACCGAAAAGTCCGGTAAGAAGCATTACCAAAGAGATAAAGAGGGCCAACAGGCGCGGCTTTTGGTGCATGCTTACTCTCCTTTCGTTTGGACGGCATACCATAGATACAATTCGTGCCAGGTTCTGCAAATCCTTCCGGCCTGCAGCCGCCGGCTGGGTAGCATTGACAACGCTGACCTGCAAAAGTTATGATTATCCTTGAAGAAAAGACGATGCGCAGCGAGAATAAGAACGAGTGCCGGCCGGGTAAGCTCTAGGTGAGAAGAATTCCGGTCAGGAGGGGAAAACATGGATTCGCTGCTACGCAAGGCTATGCTCCTTGGGTTGGGGGCATTGACCATGACCAAAGAAGCGCTGGAAAAGGGCATAGATGAGCTGGTAAGAAAAGGCGAGGTCAGCCAGGATGAGGCCAGGGAAATGATCCGGGAGCTTTGGGAGCGCGGCCAGAAAGAGCGGGAAAACCTGATGCGCATGGTGCGCGAACAAACGGAACGGGCCATGAAGGCTTTCAAAGGGGTCTCGCGGGAAGACCTAGCCGCCCTGGAAGAGCGTGTGGCGGCTTTAGAACGACGTTTAGGATTGGCCGACGGCCAATCTGAGCAGCCCGTCACGCCCCCCGATACCTCTGAATCTGCCTGATTATTTATTTACGGCGAGCTGGGAGGGGAGAAGATGCAGAAGATTCATCTGGTGACGGATAGTACGAGTTACCTGCCGCGCGAAGTGATCGAAGAGTACGGAATACACGTTGTTCCCCTCAGGGTTCATATGGACGGGGCTTCGCTTCGTGAAGGCTTAGACATCAGCAACGCAGAGTTTTTTCACCGGCTACGCACGACACGCACTCTGCCCACCACCTCCCAGCCGCCGGCCGGGGAGTTTGCCGCTATTTACCAGGAACTAGCGAGCGACGGGGGTAGCATAGTTTCCATTCATATCTCCGGGGACCTAAGCGGCACGGTGCAGGCTGCCGAGACTGCGCGCCGCATGCTACCTGAGCTGGATATTCATATTGTAGATAGCCGCATCACGTGCTTGGGCCTCGGCTTCGTTGTTTGGGAGGCTGCCCGCGCCGTCCGCGCTGGAGAGTCTCTCCCTAATGTGCTGGCTAGGGCGCGCGAGGTAATCGAAAACATTACTGCGTACTTCATGGTGGACGACCTAAATTACCTGCACAGGGGCGGGCGCATTGGGGCGGCCCAGGCTTTTGTCGGCTCTATCCTGGCGGTCAAGCCGATTCTGGCCATGAAAAAGGCCGAGGGCGTGATCAGCGTAGTGGATAAGGTACGGACCAGAAAGAAGGCACTCGAGCGCTTGGTAGAGCTTACTAGTAATGCCTGCCATGGGGAAAAGAAAGTAAAGGCTAGCGTGCTGGATGCCGATGCCAAGGAGGTACGCCAGGAGCTAATAGCCGGGTTACAGGCGGCTTTACCGCAGGCCGAGATCATACCATCGGAGTTTGGGCCGGTCATTGGCACCCATGTGGGTCCGGGGGCGGTTGGGGTGATCTTCTACACGGTCTAGGGGGCTGCGCCCCCCTTTGTTATTAGCCGGGGGCCTCAGACATCGGTTCGCGGCAGGTCGACCATGATGCAGCAGGTAAGCCAGAGAGCTCCGGCCAGGAAGCCGCCCAGCACGTCGGTCGGATAGTGGGCGCCGAGGTAGATGCGACTGAGACCGATCCCCAGCACGAGAAGCGCACTCAAGGCCGGAACTACCCGCCGCAAATTCCCCGCTGGAAAGCGCCGGACCAAGATGTAGGCCAGCATGCCGTAAAAGGCGGCGGCCACCATGGCATGTCCGCTGGGGAAGCTGTAGCCGCTCACATCGATCAGGCGGTCCAGGTCCGGCCGCGTACGGCCGAACCCCCGCTTGAGGAGTTCGCCTATGCTCCAACTGCCGGCCAGAGCCAGGCCCAGAAGGAATGCATGTAAGTGGGCGCCGCTTCTCATTAAAAAAAGCATTCCGGTGGCGGCCAAGGGAAGGAGCACGGCAAAGGAGCCTAAAGCGGTTAGAAAATGCATGACCAGGGTCAGGGCCGGCTTTCGGTGGGCGGCTACAAGTTTGAGCAGGTAGAGGTCGGCATGTAGGAACTCTTGAGCGGCCACCTCATCGGCCAGCTTAGTAAAGAGAATGAGCAGTGTTACCGATAGGCACAAGCCGGCGACGAGGTAAACGCCGGGTTCGCCCAGGCGGGCGAGGCGCGTCTGCTGCAGCCATTTGCGCACGAAGGAAAAAGATCCTTGATGTCGCGGGTGGCGGCTGAAGAGGAATGCGGCGACTACCAGTATGACTCCGATACCGACGGTGATAGGGCCGAAGTATTTTTCTAGGAGGGCTGTGGCCTGCTCGCCCCAGAGGTAAATGGCCCCGGCTTCCAGAAAGAAGCGCAGACCGCGCCCGCCTAAGGATGCCGTCAAGACTACCCAGGGGCTTACGTTAAAGACCCCTGCTGCAATGGTAAAGACCTTGTAGGGTATGGGGGTAATGGCGGCGAGGGCTACAGCCCACCCGCCGTAACGGTTAAAGAGCTTTTCCACCTGATGGATGCGTTCCGGCGAGGCAAAACGTCTAAGGAGTGGCCGGCCAAAGCGGAGGCCGACGAAGGTGCCGAACAGACCGCCTAGAGCGGAAAAGAGGGTAGTCAAAAAGGCGTACCCAAAACCCTGGCTCGGCTGCAAGAGGCAGAGCGGGATGAGGATGACGTCGGGCGGGATGGGGAAAAATGAGGCTTCGGCAAAGGCGGTAATAATAAGTCCGCCCACTCCGAACTGGGCGAGAACGCGCGTTGCTTCTCCCAACCATTGGGTAATGAACTGAGACATCAATTTACCCCCTAGAAAGCCAAGACTCTGGGCGTGGTTTTTTGCACCAACTTAATAATACTATAACTAGAACAGACAGACATCAGGAAATCATGAACAAAGAAGGTGCCTGGATTGCCTGAAATTTACCTGGATAACAGTGCTACCACACGGGTAAGGCCCGAAGTGGTCGCGGCCATGGTACGGATCATGGAGGAGGATTACGGAAACCCGTCTTCAGTGCACCGGCGCGGCCAGGCGGCCGAACAGGCAGTGAAGGCGGCACGAAGAGCCGTGGCGGATGTGCTGGCCGTTCTTCCCGAGGAAATCGTTTTTACCTCGGGCGGAACCGAGGCGAATAATCTGGCCATCCTGGGGCTGGCTCTGGCGCGGGCGCGCCAGGGGCGTCACCTCATCACCACGGCCGTAGAACACCCTTCGGTGCTGGAAGCCTTCCGCCGCCTGGAAAACGAGGGTTTTCAGGTTACCTACCTTCCCGTGGACCGGGAGGGCCTACCCGATCTCAACGCCCTGAGCGAGGTGCTTACCCCCGATACCATTCTGGTGAGCACCATGCACGTAAATAACGAAGTAGGTGCAATTACGCCTCTTGAAGAGGTTGCCCGAATTCTGAGCCAGAGAAAACCGCGCCCAGCCTGGCACGTGGATGCCGTGCAAGGCTTTGCCCGGTTGCCTCTTCTGCCCCATCGTTTAGGAATCGATCTTGTCTCCTTGAGCGCGCACAAAATCCGCGGGCCGAAGGGAGTAGGTGCGCTTTTCGTGCGGCGCGGGATACGCCTTCAGCCGCAGATTCTCGGCGGCGGTCAGGAGGCCGGACTGCGTTCGGGCACGGAAAATGTCCCGGGCATCGTCGGGCTGGGTGTGGCCGCCCGCCTGGCCTGGGAGGAGCGAGCCGAAGCCGTTGCCCACATGAGCAAACTGAAGGCACGCCTCCGGGACCGCATCTTGGCGGAAATTCCCGATACAGTTGCCAACGGTCCTAAGGAGCAGGGAGCGCCGCACATCCTAAATATATCTTTCGGCGGCCTAAAGGGCGAGGTGCTGCTACACGCTCTTGAAGAACGCGGCATCTATGTTTCCACCGGTTCTGCTTGTTCTTCTCATCATGCGCCGGGAAGCCACGTGCTGAAAGCCATGCGGCTTCCGCCGAACCTGCTCGATGGGGCCATCCGTTTTAGCCTTTCGCCGGCAAATACGGAGGAAGAAGTAGACTACACCGTGGAGTGCCTGAAAGAGATCGTGCCGGAACTTCGGGCCGTAATGCGCCGTCGGTGATTGAAACCCGACTGCATCCCTTTGTGCGTTCGCCTTGTTAGAGCGAACATGGTGCCCGAAGGTTGACGTCTGGATGCTGAAATGGGGTGAAAGCTTATGTCCGGGCTTATTCTGGCCCGTTATGGGGAAATTGGCTTAAAAGGGAAAAACCGTGGGTTTTTTGAACAGAAACTCGTCGAACGTATGGGCGATGCCCTGGCGGATTGTGGTGTGGAGAAGATAGAGCGTGAATACGGGCGCATCTATGTGCGCGTAAGCGGCGACGTAGAAAAGGCCTGCCGGAGGCTCAGCCGTGTGTTCGGTCTTGTAGCCGTCAGTCCGGCATCTAGTGCCGATTTGGACCTGGACGCCATCAAGGCGGCGGCGGCTGCCGCCCTGGCCGAGGCCCGGGCCGAAGGGCACACCACCTTTAAGGTGGACACCCGCCGTCCGAACAAATCATTCCCCCTAACCTCGCCCCAGGTCAACCGCTTTCTAGGCGCTCATCTCCTAAAGACTTTTCCCGACCTAAAAGTAGATGTGCACAACCCGGACGTTAAGCTTGAGGTGGAGCTCAGGGAGCGTGCCTACATTTATTGGCGTTCCCTTCCCGGGCCGGGTGGCCTGCCCCTCGGGGTGAGCGGCCGGGCAGTGCTCCTTCTCTCCGGCGGCATCGACAGCCCGGTAGCCGGCTGGATGGCCATGAAACGCGGCATTGAGATTATTCCGGTGTATTTCCACAGCTTTCCCTTTACCAGCGACCGGGCGAAGGAGAAAGTGATAGACCTGTGCCGCGTTCTGGCCCGCTACGCCGGCCGGATTAAACTGTACGTGATACACTTTACGGACATTCAGAAGGTGCTGCACCAGGGCGGGCCGGATGAGCTCCAAACCATCCTTTTGAGGCGCATGATGATGCGCATTGCGCGGCGGATTGCCGAAAGGGAGGGCGCCGCAGCGCTCGTTACGGGGGAAAGCGTGGGCCAGGTGGCGAGCCAAACTCTACCCAGCCTGGCGGCTACGGGAGCAGTGGTTGACTTACCCATTCTGCGCCCGCTTATCGCCTTGGACAAAGAGGAGATCATTGCCCGGGCGAAAAGCATCGGGACTTTTGATATCTCCATTCGCCCCTACGAGGACTGCTGTACCGTATTTGTACCGCGCCATCCTGAAACCCATCCCGACCTGGGCCGCGTAGTCCGGGTGGAGGAGGGCCTCGTTGATCAGGCACTCATCGAGGCGGCACTGGAACGAGCGGAAATAACCGAAATAGAAAGTACTGAGGAAGGAAGCTGGGAAGCTTAGATGAATACCATGAAAAGACGGCCGCGGGCCGGAAAAAGGAGGGTGGAGCGCGTGGCGGGACCGGCGCCGGCGGTATCCCTAATCCCTCTCGGTGGGACGCGAGAGATCGGTAAGAACATGACGGCGGTTGAATACGGCGACGACATTGTGGTAATCGACGCTGGTGTGGCCTTTCCGGACGAGGAGCTACTGGGAATTGACCTTGTGGTTCCCGACATCAGTTACCTCTTGGAAAATGCCGACCGGGTCCGGGCCATTGTACTTACCCACGGCCACGAAGATCACATCGGCGCCCTCCCTTACATCCTGCCCCGCTTGAACGTTCCCGTCTACGGGACAAAGCTCACCATTGGTCTGGTAAATAAAAAGCTGGAAGAACACCGCCTGCAAAAGCAGGCCAGGCTCCATGTGGTGGTTCCGGGCGGCAGCCCGGTGCGGCTCGGCCAGATTAGCGTAGAATGGATTCGCACCAACCACAGCATCCCGGACGGGTGTGCCCTGGCCCTTCACACACCTGCCGGGGTAATCGTCCACTCGGGCGATTTCAAAATTGACCCGACTCCCATCGACGGCCGCCACACGGATATTGCCCGCCTGTCTGCCCTGGGCGAGGAGGGTGTGCTGGCCCTTTTCTGCGATGCCACCAACGCTGAGCGCCCCGGCTATACGCCATCAGAAAAAGTGGTGGGGGAGACTTTTGAGCGCGTCTTCGAGCAGGCCGAGGGCCGCATCCTTATTGCCACCTTTGCTTCCAATATTCACCGCATCCAGCAGGCCGTAGATACCGCCGTCCGTACCGGGCGTAAGGTGGCCATTGCCGGCCGTAGTATGCGCGAGAACGTGGCCGTAGCGGAGGAACTGGGTTACCTCCACGTCCCCAAGGGTACTCTAGTGGAGCTGGAGGAGGTAAATCGCCTCCCGGACGACAAAGTAGTCATTCTCACCACCGGGAGCCAAGGGGAGCCTATGGCCGCTCTTACGCGCATGGCCAACAACGACCATCGCCAGGTTCAGATTCGTCAGGGGGATACGGTTATCATTTCGGCCACCCCCATTCCCGGCAACGAGAGCCTGGTCGGCCGGACCATCGACAACCTTTTCCGCCTGGGAGCGGAGGTAATTTATAAAGAAGTGGCCCAGGTTCACGTCTCCGGTCATGCCAGTCAGGAAGAAATTAAGTTTATGGCCAACATGGTACGCCCGCGTTATCTCATCCCCTTCCACGGAGAATACCGGCACCTGGCGGCCTTTATCAAAATTGCGGAGGAACTGGGGATCGGGCGCGACCGGGTTCTTATCCCCGATATTGGGGACAGAGTGGAGATCAGCAGAGAAAAGGGGGCCATCACGGGGCACGTCAACTCCGGCTCCGTCTTCATCGACGGTCTTGGTATCGGCGATGTCGGCCACATTGTACTTCGCGACCGCCTGTCGCTGGCTACAAACGGTGTGCTGGTTGTGGTTGTGGTCATGGATAAACAAAAGGGACGTTTTCTTTCCGGCCCGGATATCATCACCCGTGGCTTCGTTTACGTGCGCGAGTCGGAGGCGCTCCTGGAGTCGGCCAAACGGCAGGTACAGGGCGTGCTCAAAGAGATCGAGGACAAGGGCATTACCGAATGGTCGGTAATCAAGGCCAAGATCCAAGAGACGCTGGCCGCTTACCTTGATGCCGTTACCGGGCGCCGTCCCAATATCCTGCCGATCATCATCGAAATCTAGAAGTTGCCTAACACCCTTCCCCTCTGCCCGTCATATTTTGTGGTAGGACGGGTGGGGGGAGTGGACTATATGTATGCCATACAGAAAGGAGACATCGTTGCCCGTCGTTCCTACCAAGGGGATGTTTTCTTTAAAGTTATGGAAGTGCTTTTCGAAGGCGACCGGGCTGTAGCCATCCTAAAAGGGCTCGATGTTCGCCTTCTGGCAGATGCGCCGTTAAGCGACTTGCGAAAAGTAGAACCGGCCGAACTCAGGGAATACAAAGAAAAGCTTCTGAAGCGCAACGCCGAGTGTTTCCGGCGCATAAGTGAACGCCAGAGCCTTGTTCGCGCTCAGATTTTAAAAGGAGCAGCCGAGAACGGCGGTGAAGAGAATTTTTTTGAACTACCGGGGAAGGTGCTCCACCTCGACGGCGATCCCGACTACCTTGATTTCTGCCTCAGCGCCTACAAACAACTTGGAGTAATCGCTGCCGGCAAAGAGGTGCCGGAGGAGGAGCAACCCAAGCACGTAGCCGAACTCATCCGGGAGCACTCCCCGGACATCCTGATCCTAACCGGACACGATGCCCTGGTGAAGGGCGCCCGCGACTACAACGACCCGCGCAGCTACAGGAACAGCCGTTACTTTATCGAAGCGGTTAAAAATGCGCGCCGGGTAATACCGAGCCGCGATGAACTTGTCATTTTTGCCGGCGCCTGTCAGTCGAACTTCGAGGCCATAATCGCCGCCGGGGCCAATTACGCCAGCTCGCCCAAAAGGGTCCTGATCCATTGTCTGGACCCGGTATTTATTGCCGAGGAAGTGGCCTTCACACCCATCTCTAAGCTGGTCTCACTGCCGGAGCTGGTGGCCAGCACAATAACCGGCAAAGACGGGATTGGAGGCATAGAAACGCGCGGTAAGTTCCGCTTGGGCTTCCCTAAAGCGAGGTAAAAAGCGAAGGGCTGGTAGCAGAAGCTACCAGCCCTAAATTTAATGCAGAGCTCTTTCCCTTGACCGAGAGCCTTGTCGGGGCAAAGGTTCCAAGGGTCAAGGAAAATAAGTTTCTCCCAGGGGGAGCATGAGAAAACACGGGTAAG
>JASKLG010000012.1 GCA_030153805.1 Bacillota bacterium
ACCCCGACGAAAAGGGGACTGAAAGTTTACCTGTTTTTAAAGATTCTCTGGGCAATCCCATGTTGCACTCTTAACCCCGACGAAAAGGGGACTGAAAGTCTCTCGTTCGTAATCAACAGGGGTGTCGTCTGGGACTGTTGCACTCCTAACCCCGACGAAAAGGGGACTGAAAGCAGGGATTGTTTTTGCCTGCCGGCGCAAGGATGCTCCTGGTTGCACTCCTAACCCCGACGAAAAGGGGACTGAAAGCTATGGCCTGGCCCGGCTGCTCGGGGACGTATCCGCCGCAAGCAAGGGGCCGAAAGCCGCGCTCAAGCGGCTCGGCAGGCGGGCGGGGGGAAGGCCGTGGGCAGGCCGTTGGGGAAGCTGTTGAAAAAGTGACGTCCCCAGCAGCTGAATAACCTGCCTCTACTGCAGCACTAATTGGCAGGGTGTCAGTTGGTCAGGAATACTAGGCTGCTTACCTGTTCGGGCCAGTCTTTCCCGCCATGTTGACGTTCCAGAATGTGGCAGCATCCATGGAGGATTGCGCATGTTCGAAGGCTGCCGAGATCTGCTGGAATGTGAGGCACGCTTAAACGCCTACCTTGAGAGGCAACAAGTGAGTCTACTCGGGGAACTGCCCCTGTCGCAACAGGACGTTGACTGGCTGGATACTGCTATTGGGGAACGACTCGGCCAGGACCCCCGGCTGGGCACGCAGTTCCTGGTACGGAAGACGCCCCTTGCCTTCGGGGTGTATCTAGTTTGGCAGGGCATCCGTTTCTACCGGGACGGCGACTACTGGTCGGCGGTGCACGCCTCAACGGGGGTGGCGGACCCCCGCTACCAGTCAATATGGGGGACATGTTTTCTCCGGATTTTGCGGAAACACAAGCTACTGACCAGGGTGACCGCGGACCTACGTTTGTGGGGCCGATCCTTTTCCATGGCGGGGTTCCCGACTCATGTTTGCCAGAGTACTTTCGCGAGGTGGCTTGGAAGTGGTTTGTGAGCAAAAGGTTGGTAAGGTCGGAAGAGATACGTAGCGCCATCAAGCGGTGGCGTGACGAAGCGAAACGCGCTAGTACCCTCCAGCGGGATCTTGAAGATCTGGACGCGCAGATCCGACAATACCGCCGCTTCGTTGAGCTGTGCACTGGCTATCTTAATCTCGACCACAGACTGGGTGTCATCCGGAAGCAACGCGACGTCCTGGTGCAGGCAGTTTCCGTCGCAACGGAAATCTTAGACCTCCGGTGCCAGCGGGAGAATCTCTTCAGTCGCTTGCAAGCCGCAGAACGGCGGGTCGTCGAGTTTTCTCAGCGGCATCGGGAGTTGCTCTCAACAAAGGCTATGGCCTTTGAGTATCGTACCAACTTGGACGATCTGCAAGCCGAACTGCATGAACTGAGGGAGCGTCTTCTCGCATGCGATGCGGAGCTGAATAAACTCAGTCAAAGGCGGTTGGGTCAAGCGTGGCAGGAATCCTTCTCGGAGCCAATCTTGGGACTTCCACCTGACGTACTAAGGGAAACTATTGTTCGTCTTAACGAGTTGCGTACATTAGACCGGGGGGCGCGACGCAGGAGCGTCGGGCTGGCCGCTGCGGGCACCGTAGTCGGGGCTGCTGGCCCGTTGCTCGCTTGCCTGGGCGGCCCATGGGGGTCTGCGGTGGTGCTCTCTGCAGGCGGCGTTGCCTTGCTAGTGACTGCGGTGTTCTCGTTGGCTAGGCTGAAGCGCTTCGTACAGACGGAGGAGCATCGCATTCGTGCCCCGCTGGAACAGTTTCCGGGCGTGGATGAGATGTTGCGTGGCGGTGACGACGCTGTGACTGACCTTGAGGGCCTGCAGCACGTGTTGGTCGAGCGCAAGACCATTCAGCGAAAGTTGCAGGAACTCGATGACAGGCTCGCCGACATCGACAAGCGGACCTTTGGACTTATGCCGGGTGCAGGAGTCCCCTGCCTCGGGGAGGTGGCGGCCGGGTTATGCAATGGGCCGCAGGCTGGCAACCATCCAGACCTCTTTGATGGCCTTCTGCTTCGCCTGGGGGTGATCCGCGAGATGGTGGACAGCTGGTGCAAAGAAGTTGAAGAGGCTGAGCGTCGTCGGTGGGAGGCCGAGACGGCGAAGCCGGAAGTGAATGAGATTCATCGCCAATTGGACAACTTGGCGGCTACGATTGACCAAGAGGAGCGTCGCCTGGAATGTCTGGTAGGAGTCATGTCGGATCTGGGCCTCAATGCCTTCCAATTTCAGCCGGACCGGGTGTCTGAGTTGCGGAGTAGGATATTGGAGCAAGATAGGATACTGCAACAAGAAGAGATGGAAGTGGTACGGCGACTGCAGAGCATTGAGGCCGAGCTTGCAGGCCACCTGGGGAACGGGGTGTCCGCGAGCTACATTCAGGAGCGAAGAGAGGCCGCAGTAGAAAAGCTGGAGGCGGCGGAAAAGCGATGGAGAGCTGCGGTGGAGAGCGCGGGTGTCGCTCCCCCTTACCGGGAGGTTGATCGCCCCACACAGCGCTTCCTGCTGCACGGAGAGGAATGGGCGGATGAATTCGTGAGCCGGACAGTATCGCTGTTGGCTCTTTCCTGCCATGTGGGGTGCCCCCACGTTCCCGCTCGACTGGCCATCGACGTACCGATACCAGCGTATCAAGGAAGCGTTCGAATCGTGGTGGGCGAACGAGGGGCGGGTACTCTGCAAGGAGCAGATCCGACATCTCCCCGGGCCGCGACTGGTGTGCTGGAAGGAAGGCGGGGAGTGGATGGTGGGGATTCAGGTACCGGAGTCGTTGGTCGGCCAGCGGGAGCTCCAGATCATGCAGGACGGAGAGGAGCTTGAGCCGTCGCCGCGGCAAGCGTGCTGGTACCTGGCTCGGGTTGGGGGAGAGGTGGTGCTGAGATGCACGGATTACGGGGAGATCACCCTAAATGTGGACCGCTGGCTGTACCGGAACCTCCCGGTACTTGTGTTTCAGGGCTGGGAGGGATACCACAAGCCATTGCCAGCTGTCAGAAAAAGCGGGCGCCGGAAGGTGCTCGTGGTCGTGCCGGATTGCTGGCGCTTTGGTGATCCGCAGCCAGCACCGGAGCCGCTGGGCAGACCGGCCGGCTACCAAGCGTACTGCCTCGATTTGGCCGAGCGTAGCTTCTTCTATTTCCGTGACGGCGAGGGCGCCGTAGTGAGAGTGAACCTCGGGGGAAGGTCCCACTTCGAACTAGTGGGCAGTGTCCTGCCGATCGACCGTGATAACGAGCAGGGTCCCATCTTCATTGGCGAACCCCCGGTACTTAGGTGTCTGGAAGCGGAAACCCTCGATGAAGTGGGTTGGGTAGAAGTCCTTCCTGGCGGTCACGTATTGCAACCCTCCTCTGAGTGGCTGTCCAGGGGCGCGGCTATCGGCGTTAGGGAGCCTAGCGGGTGCTTTGAAGTGGTCGTGTATGGCAGGGACCAACTGGAGATGGAGAGGCTGCCGTTTCGGTTCGCCGCTTACCTGAGTGGTGTGGAGATTCTTCCGGACCCCCTTGGCGTGTTCCCAGAAGTTGGCGGCCATCCCAAAGTGCGCATCAGATTCCTGGCACAACCTGGGTGTCGGGTGGAACTGAAGACCGCCGATCCGCGGACAGGAGTAGTTCCGCCAGTGACAGGGGGAGAGGTGTGCCTGCCGCCCGCGCCGACCTGGGACTGCACGTTGTGGGAAGTGTGCTGCGAAGGTGGCAGGCCTGTCCCGGTTGAGGTTACGCTCCAGCGCGTCTGGTGGGTCCTGGGGCGATGTGGGGAAGTCCCGGACCAATGGACGGATCAGATTGTCGAGTTTGACCTGTCGTGGCTGCAAGCGACTTCGGACAAAGCAATCTGGCTAAGATGCCCGCTGTCTGCAGTGCTACACGAGGTTCGGGCCGGGTTCGAGGACGACTGGCGATCGTACCGTCTCAATAAGGTCGGCCTAGTGGAGATCCCGCTAAGGAATTACTGTGACACCATCGCCGCCCCAACGGCTGACCAACGGGCCTTCAAGGTATGGTTGTGCGGACGGGATGGGGCCGAGGCGATTGGCCGCATCGGGGTTTACCGTCAGCCAGCCTCAGCTTCTCCAGAAGACGATTGCTACTTCTGTTCCCGGGAAAAGGAGGGGCTATTGCCGGAGGAGCAGTCGAGGTGCTGCGCCACGTGCAGCTTTTGCCGGACCCACAGGAGAAATTATTTTTGCATCTCCGGGGGATGGAAAGAGACGCGTCTGAGCGAGCGCGACTTTGTGCGGCTTAGAGCCAGCAATGTATGCTCCCAATGGCTGGGAGAGTATCCCGGACAGCCTTTCGAGTGGGAAGCGATGCGTCTGATCGACGCTCGCGTATGCATTCCAGTGAGTCTGCCTGAACATGGTTTCGCCAGTAAAGTGAGAGGGGTCGTGGTCGGGGTGGCTGGGGGAAAGATCCGTGTGCACTGGGATTGGAGCAGTGAACCCGGGGTGCCCGAGACATGGCTATGCAAGTTCCATTTCGACAAGTACTGTCGCGAGGAGAGACTTCGGTGAGGGGAAGTATCATGGTAGCCAACCCACCTGACTTCCTGAAGATGAGCGAAATCATAGGTGCGCGTTACCGGGGTTACCTGGAGACCATGTTTTACTTCCGGGATCCTGTGCTACGGGACTCGTTCCGCGAGGCGCTGGCTTCGGAAAACTTGATTAAGGGGCCTTACCTGGAGGCCACTCCGGTTTTCGTACGGAGTGTCACCCCTCGGCAGCTGCTAGCGGAGCTGGGGATGCGCCCGGACGAGGGTTTTCTGCGTGCGGTGCAAGGAGACCGACCGCTTTACCGTCATCAGGAAGAAGCCATACGACGGATCGTCTCCGGGAGGAATGTGGTGGTCGCTACTGGCACCGGCAGCGGAAAGACGGAATCGTTTCTGCTACCCATCCTTTTCCACCTTTACCGCGAGTTTACCGCGGGATCACTGTGCCCCGGCGTGCGGGCACTCATCCTGTACCCCATGAACGCTCTTAGCAATGATCAACGAGACCGGCTAGGGGAGATTGCGAGACGCCTCGAGGAAGCAGGATCCCCTTTTCGCTTTACATTTGGCCAGTACACTGGCGAGACCCCCGAGGATGAGAACGACAGCGCGCGCAACGCCAAGGAGCGAGGGCGGGAACGGTTGCCGGGAGAACTGGTGTTTCGAAAGGAAATGAGAAGTTCCCCGCCTCACATCTTGCTGACGAACTACTCCATGCTCGAGTACTTGTTGATACGCCCAGACGACAGCCCCCTGTTCGACAACGGGAGGGCGTGCTGGTGGACCTTCCTGGTGTTAGACGAGGCCCATCAATATCGAGGCACCCGTGGCATGGAAATGGGAATGCTGCTGCGCCGCCTAAAGCAGCGACTCCGGCAAGGTGGACGCGGTTTGCCCTTTCAGTGCATTGCTACCAGCGCCACCCTCCTCGGCGGCGAGGCAGACCGCGGCGGGGCTGCGGATTTTGCTTCCGCTCTCTTCGATGAGCCGTTCACGCCGGACGACGTGATCATGGGGGAAGCGGAGCCGGTGAGGGGCCAAGGGCGGTACACGCTGTCGCAGGATGACTACCGTGTGATTAGAGAAGCACTGGCCGCCGAACTCCAGGAAACTCCTCCCGCTCTTCTGGCTTTGGCAAACCGGTGCGGAGTGCAGCTGTCTCCGAACGTGGACCCGCTGCGTGCTGCAGGGCACATTCTCGCTGCGGACACGAGGTCGGTCGGCCTCCGTAAACCCCTCTCGGCGGGGCCAGCGGATGTGCGCGCCATCGCGGAGGAGATCTTCCCGGACGTGCCAGCCGGAGAGCGGCTGTCTGCGCTGGGGACCTTGGTCCATATACTGTCTGTAGCCTCAGATCCCGGGGCGGCGGATGGCGACACGGGGATGCGGCCCACGTTGTTGGCTCCCCGCTACCACGTTTTCCTTCGTTCGCTGGAAGGCGCGTTCATATCGTACCTGCCCGAAAAGCGCATCTTCCTGAACAGGCGGCAGGGCGGGGAAGGAGCTAGCTTTGAGGTAGCCCTATGCCGTGAGTGCGGGCAACACTACTTGGTAGGCAAAATGGGAGGAGAGTCTCGAGCCGGTTACTTCCTTGAGGCTGTGCGTGATCCGAGCCACAGTGAGTTCGGGGTCGATTTCCTGCTTCCACTAGAGGATCAGGGGGCTCAACCCGAGGGGGAGGAGGGCGAAGGGGGAGATGAAGAAGAGCCTCGCCGCCCATCCTCTGACCAGGAGCAGTTGTTTAATCTTTGCCTGCGCTGCCGAGCCTACTGGCGGGAGGGGTTACCCCCGTCGTGCGAGCACGGAGCGAACCCTGGAGCGGTTCTCCGCGTGATCCGACAACCGGTCACCGAGGGACAGGATGCCCTTCGTCGTTGTGGAGCTTGCGGGTACAGGGGGCCGGACCCCGTGCAGGAGGTGATCCACGGTGCTGACGGGCCTAGTGCCGTGATCGCGACAACACTGTACGAGGTGCTTCCGCCCGAGACCAGAAAGGTGCTGGCTTTTGCTGACGGCAGGCAGGAGGCCGCCTTTTTCGCCTGGTACCTGCAGCGTACCTACGAGGACTTGTTTTTCCGGAACCTTATGCTGAAGGCTGCCAGGCGTCTCATGCCCCACTCGCCGGAAGGGTTGTCTTTGAGAGATCTTGCCGACGAGTTACAAGCGATCATGAGCCGCGAGGGGATTGCTCCTGCGCATACCTCGCCCATTGAACTCCGCCGACAGGCATGGCGGGCCGTCTTCCGAGAGTTCCTGACCACAGAAAAGAGAATCTGCTTAGAAGGTACCGGCTTGAGCCACTGGTCCATCCGCTGGCCTCCCTGGTTCCGCGTACCACCTGTGCTTCTCGGCGAACCGTGGCACCTGAGCGAGGACGAAGCCTGGGACCTTATGTTTATGTTGCTGAACTCCATGAGGGAGACCAGGGCCGTCGAGCTGGTAGCTGATACTGCGCTCACCCTGACCTGGGAGCAGTTTAGCCTGCCCCTGCCCACACGCTTCCGGATTGGCGCACCTGGAAAGCAGAAACGCGTAATAGCGTGGGATGGCCCGCGAGGCGCCCGAGCAAAGCTGCTGAAGAAGATACTGATCCACCGCGGCCTCGGCGCTGAAGAGGCGGAAAGCTGGGCGCTTCGCACTTTACGCGAGCTGTGGCAAGCCTTCGGAGATTTCGATCGCATGATTCCGGACAGCAGTCAGGGATTGCTTCTCGTCGCGGGGGGTGACGGCCGTCGCCTGAACCCGAACTGGTGGCGCTTCCGCGCGCTCGACCCCTCCGACCCCGTACTCCAGTGCGAGCGGTGCGGGGTGCGGGAGGCTCCAGTTCTCATCGGTTGGTGGACTGTGTGCCCGGTCCGCTTGTCCCGGGACCGTTAGGAAGACGCGACTTGACCAACTGCCTTTTAACCATTACCGGAAGATGTACGAGACCGCCCTGCCTGGGTTGCTCCGCGTTGAGGAGCATACGGCCCAGCTCAGCAGGGAAAAGGCACGGGAATTTCAGCGGGCTTTCAAAGATCGGGAGATCGCTGTGCTCAGTTCTTCCACCACGTTCGAGCTGGGGGTCGATCTGGGGGATCTGGACGTCGTTTTTCTCAGGAACATTCCGCCGGAGGCCTTCAACTACGCCCAGCGCGTTGGTCGTGCGGGCCGCCGCCCCGGACGCTGTGGCTTTGCGATTACCTACTGTCGCCGGTCACCCCATGATCTTTACCACTTCGCGCGGCCGGATCGTATGCTCAAGGGTCACACTACTCCTCCCATTTTGCGGCTGCGCAATGAGAGAATCCTGCTGAGACATATGACAGCGGTAGTGCTGGGGCGGTTCTTCCGTGCACACCCCACTCGCTTTGGCGAAGTAAGGCACTTCTTCGTGGATTTGCTTGAACCGCGGGCCGTGAGCGATGTCAGACGTTTCCTGGAAGAAAGGAAGCCCGATTTGGAAGCAATTCTACGCACGGTGGTGCCCTGGGATATGTGGGCGGCGACCGGACTCAATGACGGCACATGGGTTGATCTTATTGCGGGCAGGGATGCGGGCGGACAGCCAAGTAGGCTACTGGACGCTGAGGCGGAGCTTGCCAGCGACTACCGGCGGGTTCGCCAACTCGAAAGGGAGTCTAGTGAGCAGCGTGACCACGGCAGGGCGGAATGGGCGAAGCGGCGAGCGCGCGATTTGGAAAAGGAGGACGTGCTTTCCTTCCTCTCCCGTAAAGCAGTCATCCCTAAGTACGGCTTTCCTGTGGACGTGGTTGGGCTCGATACTCAGGGGAAAGGGAGCGAGGTTGACTTGCAGCGGGATCGCGGAATCGCTATCACCGAGTACGCGCCGACGGCGAAAATCGTGGCCAACAAAAAGCTCTGGGAGTCGTACGGGGTGAAGCTCGTTCCCGAGCGTGCATGGCCGAGACGCCGCTATAGGAAGTGTACCGTTCACAACCGATTCGATGTGTGGGATGAAGCTGAAGGGGAAAAGGCCCCGGGCCCGCCCTGCTGTGATCGGATGACTCGCCCTAAGACGTATATAATACCGTGGTTCGGCTTCGTCAGCAGTATTGACGGGCCCAAGGAACCGGAACAGAGGCCCGAGAAGATGTTCAGCAGCCGCCCGTTCTTCATAGGCCTGGCGGGCGCAGACCGCGGATTCATCGACCTACCAAGCGGAAGACCCTTGATCCGGCTTACTAAGGCGTGTCCGGGCAAAATGGGGGTGATCTGCGAGGGCCGCCGAGGAAATGGGTTTTACGTTTGCCCCGCTTGCGGGGCAGGGTTCCGAGACCGTAAGGTGCCTCACAGGAGCCCGCAGGGGCTCGAGTGTCGCACACCCCCTGATCTGGTGATGCTCGGTCATGAGTTCACTACCGATGTTGTCCGGGTGGATTTCCTCTGCACACCCCCGTTGGGTATACCCGATCTCATCTGGTTCACGTACTCCGTAGCGTATGCGCTCGCCGGAGGAGCGAGCGAGGTGCTTGAGGTTCCATCTACTGATCTCAGCGCCACCGTCGGACACCCCGAGGGAAGGGATCTCCCGCCGATCATCTTGTACGACAATGTTCCGGGTTCCGGGTGGCGCGGCTCTCGTAGCTCGCCTGGAAGAGGAAGGCATAATGCGGAAGTGCCTGGAGGCTGCTCTAGCTCGGGTAGACGGCAGGTGCGAGTGTAGCTATGGTGATAGTTGCTATGGCTGCCTCCGTGGCTATTCCAACCAGTTTGCACATACCCATCTAAAACGAGGTCCGGTCCAACAGTTCCTGTCGGAGGTGCTCGCGCAGTGGCGGTCACAATAACCGCCAGTGCATGATTGAGCAGGAGGAGGTGCAGCCATTAGTGCTAAACAGCGAAGCTTGACAGTTGGATTAGCTTTTTAGTCCGGTTTTAGCCCTATTAAAAATGCTCAGATAAACTCTGTCAACTCCACGAAGACAGGCAAAGGCTTTACGGCGGAGGTTACCACGCAGAATACGAGGTGGAACCTTTGAAAGGAGACGATTCACCCACCATGCCCGAGTATCTAAGTCCGACAGGTTGCATTGCATTATTCCCTAGGAAAACGCCCCCCGATCTGCAAAAACTTTCGCTGCGGCATGTGGCGCGACATGGTTTACCGGAAAAAGAGCAGCATGAGGCCCTAAGGACCGGAACCTGCCGTTAAAATTCGATATACCTGCCAGGGATGGCGTCGGCCAGCCAGACCTGGTCATTCCCCCGGAAAAAACAGATTCCCTCGTTCCATGCCCTTTTGGCGTCGATCTTGAGCACAACCGGCCGGGGATCGTGCCTCTTGCCGACCTGTAGTGTGGTCTCAACATCTACGGAAAGGTGAATGTACTGGCGCCCCCCGGGCAGCAGGCCCTTTTCCCTGATGGCGGGAACGTAACGCCTGGCGGTCCCGTGGAACAGAACTTCAGGCGGGGGGACGGGTTCCCTGACAATCCTTTGGGGGATGGAATGGCCGTACAATGCCCTGATTCTGTTACCGGCTATCTCAAAACGCTGTTTGTCTGAAAGGCGGATCATGTTCTGCAGATCCGCTTCGGTCAGGCCGCGCCAGCCCCTTGCCTGCAGGGCCTTTAGCAGTTGCCGGAGGTTCGCCCACCCTTCCCCGTCCAGTTCAAGGCCGTACTTCCACGGGGCATGCCTCAAGGCGTAGGAGATCTGTTTACTGAGCTTTTTGTAATCCACTGAAACCTTCCCCCTTTCGGAGATTTTCGGCAGCAGCAATCGAGTCTATTATAGCACTCCGCTTCTTCTGAGCAATCCCGCAAGGAGCAATCCCGCAAGCGGAAAAAGCAACCGCCCCAGTTTGCGTCTAATCAGCTGGGTTCAGCTTGCGCAGCCCCCGGTTTTGCCCGTTTAAAGCTGCCATATCATGCCCCGTCATAACCGTTGAATTTATTGCTCCGGTGTGCTGAAATATACTTCGCAAAAATATTGCTGGCCAGAACTTCAAGGCTTACTCAGCAAAAGGAAAGCAGGCAGGCGGGAACTTGAAAGTTCGGGAAACTTGAAAATTTATGAAGAGTTAGCAGGAAATAGCCGATATGTGTCGAACAAGTATACCTGAACAGGATATTTGTCAGGATGTGGATGCCATTAGCCCGACAGCTCCTCAAAGAACACTTCAAAGTATTAAAAGAATATTGAAAAAAGGGCCGGAAAAAATGCTTGCTGAAAGGATGGCCGCAAAAAGCAGGGATGTAAACAGGCAGGGGAAGAATTCCCTGCCTTTTTCATTTCGCCTTTTTTCGACACTATTCGCATTAAGCTTTGCCACCTCTTTGCTCTAGAAATTTATTAACGCCACATCTTAAACCGCCCGCTGGTGACGGACTCCCTGTGCTGTGCTTTTCGAAAGGGGTGCCGTTGCGGTGAACAGAGACGTGTCTGGTATTCCATTACTGTTAAAAAGAGTAATCAGGGGCCTGGCCGTACCCTACCGGCCCGGGAGAAGATAAGCATGAGGGGCAATGCGGCTTTTAAGGGTGAGAACGCGGAGGTTCTGATTGCTACCCTCGGCGTGGAGCCCCAGGTGGTGACCATCACCCTCGACCGGCTTCTGGCTCATGGGCGCTTCATCGGCGAAGCCGCGGTGGTTTACACCCTGGGCCCCGGCGTGGGGGAGGCGCTGGCGGCAGTCGAGGCTGAGTTCGCGAAAGGCTTCTATCCGGACGTGCAGTTGCGGAAAGCGCCCGTCGTTTCCGCCAGGGGGCCGGTCGTTGACTTCTGTAGTGAAGACGACCTGCGGGCGCTGCTGCGCACCCTGTACGTGGAGGTCCGGCGCGCCCGCCAGCGTGGTGTTACGGTGCACCTGTGCGTTTCGGGTGGCCGCAAGGTCATGGGAATTATAGGGATGGTAATCGCCCAACTGCTTTTCGGCCCTGAAGATTGCGTCTGGCACCTGGTCACCGAAGGCTGGCACCCGGGCGCAGAACGCCGGTTGCACCTATCGCCTGCGGACAGGGTCTGGCTGGTCCCGGTACCGGTGCTGCGCTGGGCCGAGGCCGGCACCCTTGTACGGACGGTGGCGGAGTTAGACGAGCCGGCGGAGGTGGTGGCCTGGTACGAGCGGCTAAGCCGTAATGCGCAGATGAAGCGGAAAAAGGAGTTCGTTCGTTACTGGCTCACCAGAGCCGAGCGTGAGGTGGTCCGGCTGGCGTGCCGGGGCCTTGACAACGCCAGTATCGCTAAAGCACTCGGCAAAAGCGAGCAGACCGTAGCCAACCAGCTCCGCAACGTTTACGAAAAGCTCAGGGAATGGCTCGACTACCCGGCGGGCAACGTGGACCGCAGCGTGCTGATCGCTGAATTTGCGCCCTACTTCGCTCTGACGGAATTGGGAGGGTGAGGTGGGAGTTGTTCCTTCGGCGCAAAGCGGAGAGTTGTCGGAAGAAGACGCAGAAAAGCTGTTACAGACGGTGAAAACAGAACTGGGAGGGTAAAAAACCTTGATTCTCCTCAACTTTTCCCATCCCCTTACTGCGGAGCAGTTGCAGCAACTGGAAGAGCTTGCCGGGAGAAAGGTGGACCGGGTGGTCGAAATCGACGCCCAGATCGACCCCCAGCAGCCCATAGCCCCCCAGGTAGCGGCCATGGCCGACCGGGCCGGGCTTACGCCGGAGGAGTGGCAGACGCTGCCCTTACTAGTCAACCCGCCGTCTCTGAACTTCAGCGCGGTGACGCTCCTGGCCGAGCTGCACGGGCGCTGCGGCTATTTCCCGGCGGCGGTGCGCCTGCGCCCCGTACCCGGCTCCGTACCGCCCCGCTTCGAAGTGGCCGAGATCGTAAACCTCCAGGCGGTGCGCGAACGCGCCCGGGGGAAGCGGTAGGAGAAGGGGAGGTGAAAACCTTGCTTTTTGTCAACTGGTTGAGGGATGTGTGTGACCCATTGGGGGATCCGGAACTGGTACCAGAAAACTGCCTGCCTTCAAAGGCGCTTCTCTGGGTGCATCCGGTCACTGGAACCCGCTAATACCTCGAAACGGACAAGGTTACTGAAATCACTCGTTGCGGGTTGGTTTGGGTAGAGGTTTTGAGAAAAAATAGAGCATTGGGCCCTGCTTTGGGAAACCAAGTACTTTGGGCTTCCGGCATCACCATAACCGCAAAAACGGTAAAGATGCACGGCGATCAGCGGAAAAAATACCCTGAGGATAAAGAATGAGCGGGAACAGGCCATACAGGGGAACTCGGGGGAATACGGCTATGGCAAGAAAAAAGATCCCAGATGACATTGGTAAGATTGACCCGCGACCGGCCGTACTTAAAAACTGGTCCGGCTTTAAAAACGCAATAAACCGGGGGTTGGATACCTGATGCAGCTCACTATCTTCTTCACCGCCCCGGAGCAGGTGGCCGTTCCCGTTCAGTACGGTCATTTGCTCCAGGGGCTGATCTATCGCTATATGGATAATCCGGTGCTCAGGAGCTATCTGCACGAGCAGGGCTTTGCTCTGGAGAAGCGCCGGTTTAAGCTCTTTACCTTTTCGCGGCTCTTGGGGCGTGAGGTGCGTTACGACCAGGCAGCCGGCCGGCTGGTGCTCACCCCACCGCTGCGCTTAGTTGTCTGTTCCCCCATCCCCTTCATTCTCCAGGAGCTCGGTACCGGTTTTCTCCGTAAGGGGCAGGTGCGGCTCGGAGATGCCCAGTTGGAGGTGAAAGAGTTCGCAACTGCAGCCCCTCGGGTGAGACAAGATACCCTTCAGGTGCGGATGCTGTCGCCGGTGGTTGTTTACAGTACCCTTTCCGGCGCTGACGGGCGGAAGTTTACGTATTACTATTCGCCCTTTGAGCCGCGCTTCACCGAGCTGGTGGCAAGTAACCTGGCAAAAAAACACCTTCTGGTCTACGGGCGCCCGGCACGAGCGGATGGGTTCACCATCCGGCCGGTGCGGGTGGAAGACCGGGACCTGAAGGTGACCCGTTACAAGGAGACCGTCGTCAAGGGCTGGATGGGCGAATACGAGCTTTCCGGCGACCCGGTGCTCTTGCAGCTCGCCCTGGACGCCGGCCTGGGGGCAAAAAACTCCCAGGGCTACGGCTGCTGCGAAATCATAGAGAGAACTAAATAGGCGGCTTCGATCTAAGCTCCGAATTTTAGAGGTTAAGGCAAGGAGGGTTGATTCGTGGAGATCTCGAGAGTGCAACACCTGATTCTTTTAATCGGCAGTAACCCGCTGCCTAATGCTGTTGCCGGAAAGCTTCTCGTCCAGCCTGAGGGGGTAATTACTTTAGTTCACTCAAGTGATACTTTTTCTGTTGCGCAGCGATTGAAAGAATGGCTGGAAGAGGACCACAAAAAGAAGGGCATGGTGGAGCTAAAAGAGGTGGAAGAGTCTGAGCCATCTTCAATTTACCAGGGTGTGTGGAAGCGCCTTGAAGAGATCCAAGCTGAAAGCATTGGGCTCAACTATACCGGCGGCACGAAGATGATGTCGGTTCACGCTTACCGGGCGGTGGAACAGTGGACTGAAGATAAAGGCATTACGCCTGTATTCAGCTATCTTGATGCTCGCACCTTACAGATGGTTTTTGATCCACCTGACGGCTATTTGAGCGAGCGAAGGGTTTATGTTGGGCGGAAGGTGGTGTTGAGGCTCAAGGATTTCCTGGCTTTGCACGGCAGGAAACTCGACGAAAACCGTAAGCCGAACTGCGAACCCGTGCTTCCTAACACTGCTAGGGCCCTGGCGGAATTTTGTTGCAAAATTGATGGTTTTTGCAAGAAGTGGAATAGCTGGGTTAGTAGCGAGATAAGGAAGAAAACCGGTTGCTTAAGCGTACCGGAAGATGAGAATCTCAAAGAACTACTTGAAGACGTCAAAGATGAGGCTCGCAAAGAGGCTTTCAAGACGGCTATCAAAAAAGTTTATCGAACACTCTGCGCCGAACTTAGCCAGCCGGAGGGAGATATTACTCTTAAACAGCCTACTTTTCAAAATACTCGCCAAGATTTTTCTAAATGGTTGACCGGTACGTGGCTCGAGCACTACGTACTTGATGTTCTCAATGGACTATCTAAAAATTTGCAGTTGCATGAACGGATTCAAAACATCCAAACAGGTGGAGTTCAATTTGAAGTGGACGTAGTCGCTGTTCGTGGTTATCAGCTCTTTGCCTTTTCCTGCAAGGCAAAATCTGATGAATCAAAGGATGGTAGAGGTGAACTCAAACTGGCACTTTTTGAAGCCTATGTCCGCGCCCAACAATTAGGAGGTGACGAGGCGCGGGTAGCCTTGGTGTGCTGTGCTGAAGATCCTGCCGGTTTAGAACAGGAAATTCGACGTGACTTCGATCGCGAAGGACGCGTTCGGGTATTTGGGCGTAAGCACCTTGCGGATCTAGCCTTTCATATCGAAGATTGGATTAAGTCTCAAAGCGGAGAGGAGTGATAAGCCCGTGCAGCTAGTAATAACAGAAGTCTCCCAGATTCAGCCGTATATTTTTGCCAGCAACCGGATGCGAGAGAATGTCGGAGCTTCGTACCTGGTCGTACAGGCTACAGAAGACTGGGCGCTAAGCATTGTTAATGAGGTTGCTCCTCGCAATAACATAAGCTCAAAGGACGGGAAGAGCCTCGAAGACAATAACCGTATCGAAGACCCGGCGGCCCAGCTTGATGCTGAGGTTCTTTATGCAGGCGGAGGAAATTTCGTAGTATTGTTTCGCAGTGAAGACTTTGCCTTAGATTTTGTCCGGAAACTGTCACGCAAAATACTGACCGACGCGCCGGGCCTCCAGCTGGTTGCTACCCAAGAGCTTTTCGAATGGACGGAGTCACTTTCCCAAAAGGTTAAGGCTACTCTGGAAAAGCTGGAGGAGAAGAAACGCGCCTGGGTACCATCTGCTCCACTACTGGGGTTAGGTGTGACAGTTGTGTGCCGCTCAACGGGATTGCCAGCGGTCGGAGTTACACCTCCAATAGGTGTTGATCCAGGCTATCCGGCTTCACCAGAAGTTTTGGCCAAAATCGAGAATGTTGAACGGGCACGTAAAAGATTAAAAAAGTTCAACCCCCCTCCTGAGGGCTATGAATACCCAGAAGATCTGGACCATTTAGGCCGCTCTCCCGGGGAATACAGCCATATTGCCGTCGTTCACATAGACGGCAATGATATGGGGCAGCGCAAAAAGAAAATAGGGGAGGAATATAAAGATCCCCGGCAGAACCGCGAGTACATCAAGGCCATGCGCGCCTTTTCTGATGGAATTAAAGAAGCTGCCCAACAGGCGCTAAAAAACGTAAATGATAAGTTAGTAAAGCGACTGAAGCAGAATGGCGGAAATCGCATTGTTCTTTATTCCAAGGATAACGAAGGCAGAATTGTTAAGGAGATAACGAAAATTGAATTGAAACCAGCTGAAAACGGAAAATGGTATCTTCCTATCCTTCCCATTGTGTACGGTGGAGATGACGTAACATTCATCTGCGATGGGCGACTTGGGCTTTCACTGGCCATCGAATATATCCGCGTCTTTGAAAAAGAAACTGCTAAGCGGCCTGATTGCCGGGGTAAGGTTACGTCCTGTGCAGGTATTGCCATCGTGAAATCTCACTATCCTTTCGTTCAAGCATATAAGCTGGCAGAAGAACTATGCAAGTCCGCCAAAAATTATCGACGCAAAAATGGGATCGAAGGTTCTTGTCTTGACTGGCACTTTGCTTTAAGTGGCTTTGCTGGAAGTATCGAGGAAATTCGCGATCGGGAATACAAGATTGAAAAAATTGGAGAGCGCAAGGGTAAAGTTAAAACACGATGGCTCACTCTCCGGCCGGTCACATTGGATGAAAACCCCAAAGAACCGCTTCGTGCCTGGCCGGTAGTAAGAAAGGGCATTGAAGAATTTCGGGGACCGAATTGGGTCGGACGCCGCAACAAATTAAAAGCATTACGTGAGGCATTGCGCTTCGGCCCTGACTCTGTAAAGCAATTCATGCTGAGGTATGAAATAGAAAGGCTTCCCGTGGTAGCACCATCAATGACAGACTTGCCTGAAAAAGGCTGGCAAGGCGACTACTGCGGCTACTTTGATGCCCTCGAGCTTTGCGATTGGTTTATTCCGCTGGAGGAGGATGATCAATGAAAATGTACATCCATATCACCCTTAAAAGTGATGCCACCTTCGGGCGCGGCGAGGGAGTTGCCGGGCTTGTAGACGAAGAAGTGGAGCACGACCCGGAAACCGGCCTGCCTTATTTGCGGGGCCGTACGCTCAAGGGATTGCTGGTAGAAGAGTGCGCGAATATCCTGTATGCGCTGGAAAGGCAAAATTCGAAGGCCCTGGCTAGATTGCAGCAAGCTGCCGGCTTTCTCTTCGGACGGCCGGGCAGCACCCTGGACGACGACGCCCGTATGCATGTGGGTCCGGCCCTTTTGCCGGAAGAACTCCGCCAGGCGGTAGAAGCGCACATCAAACATAAGAAGCTGACCCCATCTGAAGTCCTGGAATCACTCACTGCTATTCGGCGCCAAACGGCGGTTGCTGAAGAAACGGGTGCGCCCGAAGAAGGCAGTCTTCGCTCAATACGTGTTGTGCTGCGGGAGACTACTTTTATTGCCTCGCTGGACTTTGACGAAGACCCGGATGAAGATGCAAAAGCGTTACTCGCAGCTTGCGTGTTTTGTCTGCGCCGCGCCGGTCTCGGGCGCAATCGCGGGCGCGGCCGCTTGAAGGCGCGGCTGCTGGATGAAAATAAAAAGGACATTACGGAGGCTTGCTTCGAGCGTTTTCGCCAATTGCTGAGAGGTGGGGCGTCATGAATGTCATCTCTTATCGCATTACCCTGCTCGAACCGGCCCTTTTGACAGCTCTGGAAGGCGACCCGAACGAAAGCGTTTCTTTTAACTATATTCCGGGCAGCGTGCTGCGGGGCGCAGTGATCGGGAAATACATGCGCGCCAGAAACCTGAAAACTCTGGATGCTGCGGAGGAGCCGGTAAGGAGGCTCTTCTTTGACGGCACCACGCGCTACCTCAACGGCTACCCCCTCCACCGCCAGGAAAAGCGCACATTGCCCGTAGCGCTGTCCTGGCAGCAGGACAAGAAAGCTGTGTCCATACAGACAGATGATGCTCCGGCTCCTATTTACGATTTCGCCATTGATGAACACCCAGAGGAGATAGACCAACCCCAAGGCATAAAGGCGCCGTTTTGCACCTTGTCTGAAGACAGCGTTCGCCTTGTAAGTCCCGAACGCCAGCTATCCATACATACCGCCCGGAATCGCCGTTACGGCCGGGCGATACGGCAATTTTCCAGTGCGGCTGAAGGACCTTCAGGAGCGGTGTATCGTTATGAGGCTCTGGCTGCCGGGCAGAGCTTTGAGGCTTTGATACTTTGCGATCACGATGAAGACGCTGAACTCCTCTTGCCGCTGCTTGAGGGAGAGGTCTTCCTCGGTGGCTCGCGGAGTGCTGGCTACGGGCGGGCGAAGATTCATGATGTAAAACTAGCCCCTGCAGGCTGGCGCGAAGTGGGCGGGGAGTTGGTAATTAGTGGGGATGGCAAACTTATCGTCATGTTTTTAAGTGATGCTTTACTGAGAGACGAAAACGGGCAGTTTACAACAGATCCCAGCGTGGTAACCGCTACTTTAGAAAAGAAATTGGGAATGAAGCTTAAGATGCAAAGGGCTTTTATTCGCTCAGAACCTGTAGGCGGTTTTAACCGGAAGTGGGGTCTTCCACTACCGCAGGCGCTGGTAATTAAAATGGGGAGTGTTTTTGTTTACCAGTTGATTGGTGGTTCTTCTTACGACGTGACAAAGCTTCTAGAACTGGAAGCCAAAGGGATAGGCGAACGCCGGGCCGAGGGTTTCGGGCGCCTGGCCTTTAACTGGCATACAGAAGAAAGGTTAGAGGTAGAGCCCAAGGTTTCCGCTGAAGCTCTGGTGCGAACTATTAGCGGTGAGGAAAGTAAAACCATAGCGGAGCGCATGGTAGCGCGGATGTTTGAGCGGCGATTAGAAGGCAAGCTGGTTGCCAGGGCTGTTGAAGTTGCAGATCTCCTGGCCGGCAAGAGGGAGCTACCGAGCAATGCCCAAATATCCAGATTGCGTAGCATAATCCGTAACGAGCTTATGAAAAAAAATCCGGATCCGCAGCGCGTGAAGGACTTTTTGAGAGACATTGAGAGCCGCAAGCCGGCGCGGAAGCAGTTTGAGAAAGCGAGAGTAGGGGGGCGGTCTCTACTCGAGTGGCTGAAGGATACCTTAAATCAAGTCGACCTTGGTCGCTGGGAGCAATTGTTCGGTATAAGCGGACAGGACATTCCAAAGCTGGGTGGGGTCGAACCGGATATTAACGAGTCTTTCCGTATCCGCTATATATTACATTATATAGATGCCGTTCTGGCATGTGCGCTTAAGCAAAAAAGAAGAAAGGAGGGAAATTAGCAGTGGCTGGTGCGTTGTGGGCGGGAAAAGAATCGCGCAAGATAGTTTCCCGGATAGTCGTCGAGGGTGATCTGGTACTGCAGACGCCAGCGCACTTTGGCAACGGTGACACCGATGAGCTGGTGGACATGCCGCTGCTGGTGGACCCGTTGGATAGCCGGACGCCGCTCTTGACTGGCGCCTCGGTAACGGGAGCTTTACGCAGTTACTTGCGCGAGCGGGAACGGGGTTACGGTCAGCGTGCTGATAATGAGTCCGCAAGCGTCCTTTTATTCGGGGCGCTGAAAGATAATAAAAATAACAATGAAGAAGGCGAACAAAGCTCGCTGATCGTTGAGGATGCGTTGGGTAAAAACTTTGGAATCGAAATCCGCAACGGCGTGGTCATTGATCCCAAAAGTCGCACCTCCCGGGAAGACCGGCTTTTTGACCTTGAACTTTGGCAGGCCGGCACCACCTTCCCTCTGCGTTTTGAGTTGGTAATCCGGGAGGGCGACGACGAAGTCAAGCTCAAGCAGGCTCTGGCAACGGCACTGGAAGGTTTTAACGATGGAAGCATCACACTGGGTGCCCGCAAACGGCGCGGTTACGGGCGAGTTCATGTGCCCGGGTGGCGGGTCAAAATATACGACTTAACCACCCCCGAGGGCCTTCTCGACTGGATTGAGAACGGAGATAAACCGCTCGATGACGTCGATCCGGTTTCGGACATTAAGACGGCGCTCGGGGTTGAGGAGCTGCTTCCCGATAAGCGCCGGTTCTTGCGTCTCAGTGCAACTTTTTCCCTTGATGGTTCGCTTCTTATTCGCTCTGGCAGTGGGCAGGACGACCGGGGCCCCGATATAGTCCATTTACATGCAAGACAAGCCGATGGCAGTATTAAGCCTGTTTTATCCGGTACGAGCGTGGCCGGGGCATTACGCGCACGGGCTTTGAAAATAGCCAATACGATAGCTAACGGGGATCGCGCCTGGAAACTGGTTGAGGAGATGTTTGGACCTGAGATTAAGCAGGGAGTTGTGCCCAGGTCCAGTCGCGTCACAGCACATGAAACGGCCATAGAAAATGCAAGGACAGACTTAGTGCAGAACCGGGTCAGCATCGACCGCTTCACGAGCGGCGCGCGGGAGATTGCACTCTTTAATGAGCAGCCGGCCTTCGGCGGCGATGACACCGTACTTACGCTTGAGGTGCGTCTGCTGAACCCGCAAGTCCACGAAATTGGCCTCCTTTTACTTTTGCTAAAAGACCTCTGGACGGGAGATTTGCCGCTGGGCGGTGAGGTCAGCGTTGGACGGGGACGATTGAAAGGCGAACGGGCGACATTGACCTTGCAACGAGATGGCGCGGATCAGGAATGGAAAATTGTGGCCAACGGGCAAGGTTTGACGGTCGATGATAGAGCCCGTGGCGTCTTGGAACAGTTCGTGAGTGCCTTAACCAAGTACCTAAAGGAGGGGTGGTATGAAACGGGAGATTAAACCGTATCCTGCCGTAGTCGCCCCCATAGCCACTGACGGAATCAGCAGCGATATTAAAAAATGGTTACAGAGGCAAGCCACCCAGTACGGCCTTAAATGGCTCCTGGCCCACGCTGATGATGGGGTGATTTGGGGCAAGGCGGACCAAGGGGAACTCGTTACGTCAGACAGCATTACCCCGGAGGTTTCGCCGCCTTTGCGAAGAGAGACATTGCAGCAGGTGCGACTATTCGCCCCCTACGCCGAACTCCTGCTGTGGCGCGACGGGGATGACCAGTGGCACGCCCGTCTGATACGTGACGCGAAAGAAGTGGAGACTCCAGTTTGGCGGGAAGCAATCGATGAATATCAAATCCTCTGGGGAACTCATGCAGAACCGCTTTCTAACGGCTTTACCCTAATGACCGACGGCCTTCAAGGATTGCGCCATGCCGTGCCCCTTGAAGTGAGAGGAACGTTTAAAGAAGAGTACCGTCCCTTGCGTCTTTGGGTAAGGCATTACATCAAAGAAGATGAGGACGGCTTTGCGCGCATCGTCGCCAGCCGGTTGTTAGACCTAAAAATGGAGGGAGTGAAATGAGCAAAAAAACCATTTTAAATCTGCCCAAACACCGCAATCCCGGTCCCAACCGCACTGCCAGCGCCCCCTACAATTTCGTGCCCTTGCCGGAGGTTGTCGTGACGGCGGTCAACAGTGCGAATGATCTTCCGGACCACGACCGATATGAACCGGATAAATATACAGGGTATTTCGACGTTACACTGACAACCAGATCACTGCTCTACATCCGTTGCCCTTTTACCCTGGAAGAATTTTTGCAGCAGGAGCGCGGTGAGGATAGTGACGCACCATTTCGCCAGCAGGTCAAAAACACCCCGCACTTCTTCTACACGCGTGATCCGAGCCAACCGGTCATTCCAGGCAGCAGCCTTCGCGGCATGCTCCGCAGCCTGCTGGAGATTGTCAGTTACGGCAAAGTGCAGTGGGTGAGCAATTCTTTCAAGATCTTTTATCGTGCAGTAGCAGCGGCGAAGGACGATCCTCTTAGAGAACCCTATAGGCAGATAATAGGTAAATTTGGTGTTAACGTCAAAGCTGGCTACCTAATTAAAAAGGGTGAGGAGTGGTATATCAGGCCTGCAAAGAAACCTGCAGACATGGGATGGCCTGAGAAGGGAGCCTATATTAGTATAAAAGAGAACGATATTCCCAAAGGTGCCATCCCCGGATTTATTCCTTTTAACTCGACCCAGTATAGACCCCAATATCACCCCGTAAGTTTTGATATCGAAATTCGTAAAGGTAAACGTGGTGAATTTGTTAAAGTAACAAAAATTGGTCCACTCGATGCTGGATATTCGTACCGAGGTTTCCTGGTATGTTCTGGAAATATGATTGAAACCGGAGATAACAGAAATACTCCGTCACCTCGTAGGAGGCACGCACTTGTATTAGAGGCAAATGATGACGCAAAACTTCTTAAAATCAACAGGCAGGCAGTGGAGGACTATCTGGATGCATTGACCCCATTTCAAACTGAGCCACCTTTCGATGAAAAGATGGGATGTCTGGTAGAAGGGCGCCCAATTTTCTACATCGAGAGGGATGGGGAAGTGTTCTTTTTCGGACACTGTCCTAACTTTAGGGTACCGGCATTTGAGGAAGATAAGAAAAGGGCTGTTACACCGTTCGATTTTGTTCCCGAAGAGCTCCGTCGGCCGGAGGACATTGACTACGCTGAGGCACTTTTTGGCTTTGTCCGCACGCGTGAAGAACTGGATGACATGAAGCGGCGCCGCATTATCCAGGAAATACCCCAACAGGGCGATAAAAGGCGCGCCTATGCCGGTCGCGTGTTTGTGACGGATGCCGTGCTCGTGGAAGGTCAAACCGGCATCTGGCTGTCGGACAGGCCCATTGTCCCCAAGATTCTCGCCTCGCCCAAACCAACGGCTTTTCAACATTATCTCGTTCAGACAAGCAGTGAAAAAAGTGAGCTTAAACATTACGACAGCAAGACACCCCAGGAGACGGTCATTCGCGGGCACAAACGCTACTGGCTGCAAGGGGAGCGGAGCGTAGAGGATATCCGAGAAACCAACGAGATACCAAACAGCAGCACACAACATACCCAGTTTAAGCCCATTAAGCCCGGCGTCAAGTTTAAGTTCCGCATTTATTTTGAAAACCTCTCCGAGCGAGAGCTGGGTGCCCTTTGCTGGGTACTGCACCCGCTGGGCGGCCCGAACAAGGAATACTGCCACCAACTCGGCATGGGCAAACCCTTGGGCATGGGCGCGGTAAAGTTGGAAGCGACCCTCTATCTAACCGACCGCACCAAGCGCTATGCTTCGCTGTTCGACGGAGATAGTTGGCAAACGGGAATATCCGGCTCAGGGCAGGCACTGTCCGATCGTGCTACGTTGGAGCAGCTTACTAGAGAGTTTGAAAAGCATGTGCTGGGTGTGCTCAATCCGAGTAAGCCCTGTACCCATTTATATGAACTAAAGCGTATCGCTATGTTGCTAAAGATGATGGAGTGGCCCGGCTATCCACCTGTACCCAATGGCCCGATATTTTTGGCGCATGAGAACCGCCCCAACACCCGTTACATGAGAATTCAGCCTGAAAATGAGTACAGCAATCGCCCCGTGTTGCCCGATCCGTCTGCTTTCGGCTGTTTAACCGGAGATGCAGAGCCATCAGCAACTTCTGGCGAGGTTTCACCTAGCTCGGAGGAAAGAAAAGAAGTGCCTTCTCCCACCGTATCCGCGGAAACCGTTTACAGATCAATCATGGCCTTACGCGGACCAGGGGATGTAAGTCGTGTCCCCCAGATCGTCAGGCAAATTGAAAAAATGAATGATCCCGCGGGGCGCCGTGAGTGCGCCGAGATGCTACGGCAATGGCTACATAAGCAAAAACTCTGGAATAAGGAACCTCATGCAAGCGCTGAATGGCGCAAGCGGGTTGAACAATGGCTTAAAGACTGATCCAATGCTGGCCTGACCAATTTCTTACCGGTAATGGGTGAGGCGGAGATTTTCGATCGCCGAGTGTGGTGAAGCAGTGCGAAATGGTTATCTTGTGGCTTAGCCATCGCCGAGGAGGTGTGTAAATGGTTCGCAAGAATGCTTCCCAGAAGCAGCCGAACATTCAGGTCCAACTCGACCTGGAGCATCCTACAGGGAATTTCTGGGTAGACAACGGTTTGGTGGCTTTGTGCGATTTGGTGGGCGAAGGAGCCTATCCGGTTGATAAAGTCCTGGAAGAGGTCCAGCAGCGTCTATTGCAGAAGACGGGCAACAAAGGCGAATACCTCGACGAAAATACAGGGGAATTGACGGAGTATGAGAAGGTAAATTGGGTTTACCCTACCAATCTTTTTATCAAGGTTTCAGGCAACGCGCCTAAAAAGAAGTTCCGCAGTAAAGAGTATCCCACTCACCCTCCCCGCTTCGAACTGGGCCTCCGGTTCAGTAAAAATCAGAAATACTGTGACATTTGCGGGAACCTTGCCCCTGTAACCGATGCCAAAATGTGGATGTTCCCTTTTATCGTTGATCCTGGCAAATTTGGCACTTTTTATTCCAAAGGAAAACGAGGCATCTATTTATGTCCTCGATGCGCCGTGGCAGGGGCAGCAGGGTATCTAAACTGGCTTTGGGTGGCTCAGGGAAGGGACGCGCTGCATTTTTTCCTCTTCCACAGCGATTTAGACGAAATATCCCGTCTCCAGCGGGAAGTATTGCACCCTTTAAGCTTATTAAGAGAAGGCAGAGGAGGCAATATTGGTCTTCCTTTCTCCGGCCCTTACCTGCACGAGACAACTTTAGGTTTGCTGCTGGAGCTCTTTTCCCACGTGCAGCGCTCAGAACACCTTTCTGAAGAAGGAAGAAAATTGCTGGCCTCCCTGCTGGGGGCGGAGGATTCTTTGCCTCCAGCTCCTCTCACCCTGTATGCAATTACGGGAAAGCCAGGACAGGCATTTAACATGCAAGTCTTCCGCGAGTTTTCCCATCTCCACGCGCTTTATCGCCTTTACGAAGCCTGGATAAAGGCATTGGGGGGCGACAACCCGCAGCGTACTCTGACGAATGTCTTCCGCCAATTTCAGACGAGGGAGGGGAACCAGTACAACACTTTGTGGCGGGAAAAGATAGCCTGGGCCGTGCTGGAATTTAGTGATCCCTTACCCTACGTGGAGGCCTTCCTGTTTGACGCCCGGGCCAAAGAGAAGAATCCGTTCCCTCTGTCCTGGGGGACGGAACCTGTATTAGACCATTATGTCAAGGAGGTATTGAATGTGGATGAGAATCTGCTAAGGGTGCTGGGGGGCTTTGGCCACAGCCTCGGGAATGTGGCCCATGAAAAAAATGAGATGGGGCTCCTCTATGGGCTGCGGAATGCCAAGAACCTCGAGGAATTCTTGCGTGTCTTGAATGACATTCAATTCCGGCTTGAACTGACAGTTCCCGAGAAGCTGCTGGAGATAGGGCAGGGAGAGCGCGTCGCTGGCAGCCCGTGGGTGCGGGTTAAAACTATGCTTTCCATATATGCCATGAACAACTATCTCCGGGCCGAGAAAGGCCCTAAACCTGAACAAGGAGGAAGTGCCAATGAGCAATCTGCAGGCGAGTAAAGCTGTTGCCCTGGGTTATTTGATGAAGGTGTCGGCGGGCAACATCAATGCTTCGCACACAGAAGGCAATGTGATGGTGGCGAAGAAGGTCACCCTGCCCGACGGCAGCTCTGTCCCCTATTTTTCCGGACAGGCACAGCGGAGGATGCTGCGCGACCGGATGGAAGAGCTGGGCTTTACCTTGTCGGAGACCTCGGCCCTGGTTAGCGGGCAGGAGGTTACCCCGCCTGTTCGCCCGTGGGAGTTTATAGACGAGGACCTGTTCGGGTATCTGGACCCCTCCGGTGGCCGTCGCCGGACTTCCCCCGTGCGGGTTTCAGCAGCTGTAGGTCTTTTCCCCTTCCAGGGTGACCGGGACCTGGGGACCCGCTCCTTCGAGCGCTTTGGTCAAACCATGGAGGCGGGGGGCAACATGTTCGAGACCGAGCTCTACGCCAATTTGTTTAAAGGAAATATGCTGGTGGAACTGGACAGGATAGGCATATTCAGCGACCTGGAGGTAGGGAAGCAAAAGGAAGTACCTGAAGGGGCAGAAAAGATGGAGAAAAACGGCCGCCAGTTCTATATCCTTTCCGCAGCGGAGCGGCAGCGCCGCCTCCAGGCCCTTCTTGAGGCCTTGGGCCTCCTCTGGGGCGGGGGGCGAACGGCCCGGATGCTCAGCGACCTTTCGCCGCGCTTCCTCGCCTACGCACGGCTGAAGGTAAAGCATCCGGTTTTCTTAGAGGCTTTACAGGCTCGTTTTGTTGAGGGTTCTTTTTACCTCAACCCTGAACCGTTGCTGGGTGCTTTGGAGAAGTTCAAAAACTATCAGGAAACAATTATATTCGGGCTGGAAAGCGGATTTTTCGGCAATGAGGCGGAAATTCGGCAGCAACTTCAGGATTACGGTCCTGTGTACACCGTCCATGGGGCGATAGCTAAGGCGAAGGAGGATTTAGGAAAGCTATGAACGTCCTCTGGGTAAAGGTGGCTGCGCCTGTAGCCTCCTTTCGCCGGCCGCTGGATCATAACTACCAGCGGACGTTACTTTTACCGCCTCCTACTACGCTTTTGGGCCTGGCAGGGGCGGCCCTTGGCCTCTCTGAAGGGGAGCTCTGGCACAAGGGTCCTCCCTTGCAGGGGCTGCTCGTCGCGGCCCTCGCTTTGCAAAAGCCTGGTGGTGCCCGGGACATGTGGACAGTAATGAAGATCAAAAACAATAAAATCACGGAACGTTCTCCCTATTTTCGCGAACTCCTTTTCTTTGCTCGCTACATGTTGCTTTATGGTGGCCCGACTGACCTGCTAGAGGCTTTGCAGGCTGCCTTTACAGACCCTGTATACCCTCTATCCTTAGGGCGCGAAGATGAATTAATTATTCTGGAAGATATGGGCCTGGAAAGGGCAGTCGCAGGGGAAGCCCGCTTTTTTGGCACCGTTATTCCAGGGGATCTCCGGCAGCTTGATTTTCGCTGGCTGCCCCGGCCAGGGATTATTTTCGAGCCTCCAGTTGTAGAAGTTTTGCCTTTGGGTTTCGAACTTGACCAAAGGGGGATGCGTCATCCGGTGGGGGCCACGCCCTTTACTTTCCTCCCCTTTGATTTAGAAGTCGAAGTCCCCGGGCAGAAAGAGGTTTTTACCCTGGAGGCGCTGGAAGGGAGGAGCTTTACGTGGATGAATTCACCCTCCTTGGCAAACCGGATACCCCTCTCCTGGTCCACCTGAGGGAGGTGACGGAACAGGGGAGAATACTGGTCCAGCGCTTGGGTCTTTCCTCTGAGTTAAAGAAAAGAGCGGTCCTCGCGTGTGCTTTCCACGATTTAGGTAAAGCGACCAATAGTTTTCAGGCTCATGTTCGGGGGCGGAGGGGCAAGGCCTATCCCCATGCTCTGGCCTCTCTGCCCTTTGTGCTCGTTGCGGAGTTGCGTGCTTTTAAAATGCAGCCCCTTGCGGCAGCGGCTGTGGTTAGCCACCATTCTCCCTTAGGGCCGGAAGTTTATAAAGGATACCGCAGCCCGGATTATCACGGCGAGCTGTCTGCCTTTCTCGAGTCCCTTTGGGAATACTTGAGAGAAGTGGGACTGGAAGAAGTCTTACCGTTCTTGGAGGAATGCCTCCTCTTTTACCATCGGGGGGAGTCTCCTGCTGCCCTGCTGGACGCAAGCCTTCCTCTCGAGTCAACGAGAAAGAGCCTGCGAGGGGTATTTAAGGAACTTCCACCAAAGGACTTCGCCGACGTAAAAGCAGTTCTTCACCTTGCCGACTGGCTGGCATCTTCGAAAGAGCAGCAGGCTGCCGCTCTCTTTTTGCAGCAAGGCAAAGAAGCTGTCTCCGCATTTATCAGGGGAAAGGCCATCAGCCTGCGAACTTTTCAACAAAAGGCGAGTGAACACTGGGGAAACAGGCTTTGGCTTCGGGCGCCTACAGGCACAGGTAAAACTGAGGCTTTGCTTCTCTGGGCCGGGGATACGGAGCGCCTCCTTTATCTTCTTCCTACCCAGGCGACCGCCAATGCCATGTGGCGCCGCTTGCGTAAAATCTATGGCGAGGAAAAGGTGGGCCTGGCTCACGGCAAGGCGGGGTATATCCTGCGCAAGGAGTCGGAGGAGGACCCTCTGGACCTGCGCCTCTTCGCTTCGGTGTTCGCTAAACCTGTAGTGGTCGGAACTCTGGACCAGTATCTATTGGCTCACCTCCACGGGCGGCACTGGGAGGAACGGCGGGCCCTTGCCCGCAGGGCCACGGTCGTGTTAGACGAGATTCATAGCTACGATCCCTATACCCTAGGTCTCCTTTTGGAAGCCTTAGCTAAGGAACCGCCGGCCCGTCTGGCATTGGCCAGTGCTACATTGCCCCAGATTTTAATGGAGCTCTTTGGTTCCGGGCCCCTCCTGGAGGCGGAAGGCCCTCTTTGGGAGCGCCGGCGCCATCGGCTTCACCTGCGTTCGGAGGCGTTAGATGATGCCCTGGAAGAAATTTTATCTTCCGCCGGGCAAGGGAAGACCGTTCTTGTTATAGCCAACACGGTAAGGCGGGCCCAGGGGATTTATCAAGCACTGCGGGAACGCGGCGGCAAACGGGTGCACCTGCTCCATTCCCGCTTTGCCTTCCGGGACCGCCAGAAAAAGGAAGAGCAACTCGAACAGGCAGAACCGGGAACTATTCTCGTGGCCACCCAAATTGTGGAAGTAAGCCTGGATATTTCTTACGATTCCCTCTTTACCGAGGTGGCCCCTGTGGATGCTTTAGTGCAGCGTATGGGACGAGTTAATAGAAAGGGGACAAACTCTGCAGCACCGGTTTTCGTATTTCAGCAATGGGACGAGGGCTCAGAAAAAATATATGGCAGGGAAATTCTAACCTGGAGCTGGGACCTTTTAAATGAATTGCCTGCGCTGCCGAGCGATAGGGATTGGGTTGCTGTTACCAATCGCCTTTATGAGGAATTAGCTTCTACCCGTTCCTACCAGCAAGATATGGAAGAAGGGCGCAAAACATTGCGCGAGGTGCAAGAAATATTAGGCTGCTACACTATAGATCTTTCGGACGAAGAGATGCGGGCCAAATTCACCACCCGCCGCGGGCAGCTTTCCCTTGAGGTTTTGCCTGGAGACCTGAAAGATGAGGCTTTTGAATTCATGGAAAGAAACGAGCGTTGGCGGATTGTGGAACTACTGGTGCCTGTTCCGATCTATTGGCTGGCAGCTTTTTCTGAATGGTTCTCTCCTCTGCCCGATTTAGGATGTTTTCTTACAGAGCTTCCCTATAGTAAAGAAATAGGTCTGGCGCCGCCCGGTAAAGAGGAAGCCCCTTCGGGTATGGAGATGTGGTAAGGCCGAGTTATTTGCCATGTTGAGGAACGCCTCTATTTGATAATCTTAGGACGAAGGTATGAGGGTACAGAAGATGGCAGAGCAAACGCCGGGTTATCCTGGTGATAGTGAGCAAGGTGAGTCCTCAAGAGACCAAGAAGAGGAAGAGGAGGTTCTGCTGGAAGCCCACAGCTGCCCAAGTTTCTCGTGTGGGCGTAACCAAGGAATGGAAGAACAGAGCTCCCTTATGGCAGGTCGGCCCGTCCATGTGCCCCCGGTTGTGGGGAGTTTAGTCAACGCCTATGTGATATGCCGTAGGAAGGCCTGGCTCATGTACAGGCAGATATCCCCGGATGAAGACAACGTGTTTTTACATATGGGGCGGCTTATCCAGGGCCAGAGCTATGGCCGCGAGCGCAAAGAAGTGCGCCTGGAACATTTGAGCCTTGACCTTATCCGCAGGGACGATGAGAACCTGATAGTGGCGGAGGTCAAAAAGTCGTCCCGGGCCCGGGCGGCTGCGCGGATGCAGCTTGCCTTTTATCTCTACGAGCTGCGGGAGATGGGGATCGAGGCCAAGGGCGAATTGCTCTTTCCCGAAGAGCGACGGCGGGAGCGGATGGTCCTGGACGAAAGCCTGGCGCAGCAGGTGGAACACCTGAAAGAGAGCGTCCTGATGCTGGTTTTGCAGGAACAAGCTCCGCCGCCAGAAAGGACTTCTTTTTGCAATAAGTGCGCCTATACTGAATTTTGCTGGGCATAAAAAACGGCCAGGGGGGACTACTTTGCAGAAAACGTTATATCTTTTCGCGAGCGGCCGGCTCCGGCGCAAAGACAATACTATCTGCGTAGAGAGCGACGAGGGAACAAAGTACTTTCCGGTCGTGAGTCTGCGGGATATCTTCGTTTTTGGCGAAGTTGACCTGAACAAGAAGCTGCTCGAGTTTATGGAGGAGAACGAAATTATCCTCCACTTTTTCGGCTACTACGGAAACTACGTGGGAAGCTTCTACCCGCGGGAGCATTACAACTCCGGGTACGTAATTCTGCGGCAGGTGGAGCACTACCTCGACCCCGCACGCCGCCTGGAGCTGGCCCGGAAGTTCGTGGACGGCGCGCTGGCCAACATCTTGCAAGTTTTGCGCTATTACCAGAACCGGGGCAAAGAACTGGCCCCCTATGTCGAGCCGATTACCCGCCTTGCAGAGGAAAGCCTACCCGCCTGCGGCAGCGTGGAAGAGCTGATGGCCGTTGAGGGGAACGCCCGTGGCTACTATTACGAGAGCTTTAACACCATCCTGGAGGGATTGCCTTTTGCCATTACCGGGCGGAGCAAGCGCCCTCCTGCCGACCCTTTAAACGCTCTTATAAGCTTCGGCAACTCCCTGGTCTACGCCAAGGTCCTGACAGAAATCTACAAAACGCATCTCGACCCCCGGATCGGCTACCTGCACGCCACCAATTTCCGGCGGTTCACCCTCAACCTCGACGTGGCGGAAATCTTTAAACCCATCCTCGCCGACCGCGTGCTTTTTAACCTCGTGGGGAAGAAAATGGTGGGGCTTGAGGACTTCGAACGCCGCGGCGGCGCCTATCTCCTGAAAGAACGGGGCCGGCGCCTCTACGTTCAAGAGCTGGAAGAAAAGCTTCAGGCCACCTTCCACCATCGGCGTCTCAGACGCAACGTAAGCTACCAGACCCTTCTGCGCCTGGAGCTTTATAAGGTGGAAAAGCACCTTATGGGCGAACAACCCTATGAACCCTTCGTCAGCCGGTGGTAGCATATGTACGTTATTCTCGTCTACGACGTTAACGTATCCCGCGTGGGCAAGGTGCTGAAAACCGCCCGCCGGTATCTTACCTGGGTGCAGAACTCGGTGCTCGAAGGCGAGCTTACCGAAGCCACCTTTCGCGCCCTGCGAAGCGATCTGGCACGCGTTATCGACACCAAGGAGGATTCCGTGCTTTTTTACATTTTGGGGCACGAAAAGTACGCCAGAAGAGAACTTATGGGTGTTCGCAAAGGCGGCGAGGATTGGGTTTTCTGACAGGAGCCGGATGTTTTTTTCCGGCTTCCGCGCGAGAAAGTGCTGGAGATGGGGCGGGCGGCTCTGCGCTGTGCAAAGTTTCGGAGCCCGGCAGGAATTTTGTCGTCGATGTCCAATAATGCAAAAAAGCCCGGAGTTCGACGACAACCTGCCGGCGGACAAAACCCGCACCCGGCGCGGCAGGGACAGCTTTCGGCCCGAACAGATGCAAGGACAAGGGAGCGCACGGCGGGAAGAGGAATCCTTAATCTATGCGCCCCAAATGGGGTTTCCAGCCTACCTACGAGGGATTGAAACTCTTGATTAAGGAATCCTATGATTTCCGCAACTTCTTGTGTCCAGCCTACCTACGAGGGATTGAAACTCCACCAAGCGGAACCCGTCATCCTCCAGTTCCCCGGTTTCCAGCCTACCTACGAGGGATTGAAACTCCCGAATATCTCTTCCTCAACAAATTTCACGAATTCGTTTCCAGCCTACCTACGAGGGATTGAAACTTCACGACAGCAGTGCTTTATATTTTCCGGGAAATGTTTCCAGCCTACCTACGAGGGATTGAAACAAGTACCTGCAAGATGAAGGGGTTATCAAGTCACCGTTTCCAGCCTACCTACGAGGGATTGAAACGCTTGTTATATTCTTTTTCCGGTAAATAAACTGCAGGTTTCCAGCCTACCTACGAGGGATTGAAACATCTTGTATCCCCCCCGAATTACACGAACGGGGGGAAGTTTCCAGCCTACCTACGAGGGATTGAAACAGAGCAAAGAAAGACCTATACGCTTCCCGTACCTCAGTTTCCAGCCTACCTACGAGGGATTGAAACACGCTTCCGCAGCATACGGCAGCGGCTCAACGTCCCGTTTCCAGCCTACCTACGAGGGATTGAAACATATGGTGGACGTCGGTGGCCGGCACCACTCTTCCGTTTCCAGCCTACCTACGAGGGATTGAAACTGCATTTCGTTGAAGGACGTGACCTCCTCCCACCCCGTTTCCAGCCTACCTACGAGGGATTGAAACCAAGAACGGAGATATAGTTGGTGCGGCAGGAGTACTACGGTTTCCAGCCTACCTACGAGGGATTGAAACCGGTACTTCAACATCATACTCAACCTCCCTCAAAATGGTTTCCAGCCTACCTACGAGGGATTGAAACGATATGACCGGCTCCCTATCCGGGGCCGTCAGGGAAAAGATGTTAAGCCGGGTGGCCCTGGGCCGCTT